>JAFVTZ010000184.1 GCA_017502965.1 Clostridia bacterium | reverse complement strand
TTTCTTTTTCTTTGTGTTTTCGGGAAATTTAGCGAGAATAGATGCGGTGAATACTGTAATTTCATCACTGCTCGAAAAGGATACACTGCTTGTGTCGGTTTTGTCCTGTCAGGTTATAAGCAATGTACCGTCGGCAATATTGCTGTCAAGGTTTACAAATAATTTCAAAGCCCTGCTTATGGGTGTTAATATCGGCGGTACGGGCACTCTTATTGCCTCGCTTGCAAGTCTTATCACTTTCAGCGAGCACCGCATTTTATACCCCGGGCACACAAAACTTTATTTTTGGCTTTTCACACTTATAAATGCAGTTTTCCTTGTTGTGATGACAGTTTTCGCAAAATTATTCTTTCTTTAGGTGATGAATTATGAAAAAATTCTGCCTTATAGGGCTTGGTACTATAACTAAAAGATATTTAAAGGGAATTTTCGAGTCCGGAATTTGCCTTTTGGCGGTTTCGGATATAGATGAAAATGCGGTTTCAAGAGAATATTATTCAAAGTATCCGTTTTACAGCGATTATAAAGAAATGATAAGTCGAGAGCATCCCGACGGTGTTATAATTTCAACCCCACCGAAAACCCATTTTGAAATAGCAAGTTACTGCCTTGAAAACAATGTAAATGTTATAATAGAAAAACCTGTACCCTTTGTATAAAGGAATTCATATAAATTTAAAAAAGATTTTGTAAAATTCAAGGCATATAACCAAAAAGGTAAAGCCAAAACTCAAAAAGCAGGATATGAGATGTCCTATCTTTGCAATTTGTGGCATTACGAACAAAATCAGATGCCAAATTAAAAGGAGATGCTTAAAAAAGCATCTCCTTTTAATCTTTTATATATTCAATAATATCTTCTATTTTGCAGTCAAGTGCCGCACAAATTTTATCAAGAGTTTTGGTTTCTATGTTTTCGTTTGTTTTGAGTCTACGGACGGTCTTACTGTCAATACCACATTTTTCTCTCAAAGTATAGGTTGAAAAATTTTTCTTTTTCATCGTTTCCCAAAGTTTGGTATAAACAATCATAGCAACCCCTCCTTGACATTTATTATTATGGGGGTTATAATCTTAAATATTAAGGGGATATAATCCCCATATATTGGAGATTGTTATGAATACCTGCACTTTTTTCGGTCACAAAGACACACCAAAAGAAATAGAGCCGATTTTGGTATCGACTCTAATAGATTTAATAGAAAATAAAAATGTTGGATTTTTTTATGTGGGTAATCACGGAAATTTCGATTTTTTGGTGCGAAAAAATCTTAAATTACTGAAAATTGATTTTCCGCATATCGACTATGCTGTTGTTCTATCATATATTCCACTGCTCAAAAATATGTTGCCTGAAGAAGACTATTCTGATACGATATTTTTTGACGGACTGGAAAATGTTCCGCCAAAATTTGCTATTAACAAACGTAATATGTGGATGTTAAATAAATCTGATTATGTAGTAACATATGTTGAGCGCATTGTAGGCGGAGCAGCACAATTTAAAGCCCATGCTCAAAAGAAGGGTAAAATTGTAATTGAACTTTCGGATATTAAGGTATAAAAAAACTCCCTTTCGGGAGTTTTTTTATTATGCCTTTTCTGCTTTTGCTGTGTCGCGTGCGCTGACTTTGCCTTCGGGCTGAATTTCGCCTGCTTTAAGCAGAGAAATCTTTGTGAGGAACGGTCCTACAAGTTCGTAAATCAGAACCGAGAAAAGGGTTATGTTTGCAACGATTTTGCCCTCGGGTCCGAGTTGTTCTGCTTTAAGCGCCATACCGAGTGCTACCCCTGCTTGAGGCAGCAATGTGATACCGAGGTATTTTACAATATTTTTATCGCACTTAACTGCCTTTGCGCTGGAAGAAGCACCGCAGTATTTGCCGAGAGAACGGAATATGATATAAACTACACCCACGAGAACGATTACAGGGTCTTTAAATACCGCAAGTTCAAGTTCTGCACCGCTGAGCACGAAGAAAAGAATGAATAACGGTGCTGTCCAACGGTCGAGACGGTCCATAAGTTCTTCTGAAAAATCGCAGATATTGCAGAAAATAGTTCCAAGCATCATACAAACAAGTAAGGAAGAAAATGCAATGTGTACTCTGCCGATTTTGAATTCGAGCATAGAAAGTGCAACGGTAAGTAGCACGAATGTTACCGACATTGAAAGACGTTTTGAACGGGAATGGAAGAATCTTTCAAAGAATGTGAACATATACCCCATCAGAGCGCCGAGTCCTATTGATAAAACAACCTCGAGCACAGGCTCTAAAATAACCGATAATAAATCAACATGACCTGACATAAGGGCTTTTGCAACTCCGAAAGAAACTGCAAATAAAATAAGACCTACCGCATCGTCTAATGCTACTATCGGAAGAAGAATATCGGTAAGAGGGCCTTTTGCTTTGTACTGACGCACAACCATAAGGGTTGCCGCAGGGGCTGTTGCCGATGCTACCGCGCCAAGGATTATTGCAGAGGGTAGCGGCAGTTTATCAGGAATAAGGAAATGAAGCCCGATAAGTGCGGCGTCTACAAAAACAGTTGTCACCACAGCCTGAAAAATACCGATTATGGTTGCTTGTTTTCCGTTGGTTTTAAGTTGGGCAAGCCTGAACTCGTTTCCTATTGAAAAAGCGATAAATCCGAGAGCGATATCGCAAAGGATACCGTAAGACTCGATTTCTTCCATACTTATAAATCCGAGTCCCTTAACTCTGAACGCACCGAGCAGGTAAGGTCCTATTAAAATTCCCGCAACAAGGTATGCTGTTACTGCAGGCAGTTTCACCAGTTTCGCTAAACGCGAAAGCATAAGACCTGCAAATAAAGCAACCGATAAACTAAGTAAAATTTGCATATTATCTCCTCCAAACACAAAACAGTAAATGTTATTTCGATAAAAACAATGACATTATATACCTTTTAATCTTAAATTACAATTTTTTTCTTCACAAATTTTCGAATTTTTTCAAAATTTTTTTGTTTATTTTTTTACGATTAGTTTTTGTAGCAGATTTTACCCACCTTTATCACATATCACCTGCTCGGTTTGTTGAATAGCCGAGATTGTAATGTTATAATAGAAATATCCTAAAATACTAAAAATGGGGTGTTTGTATGAAATGTATTACCAACTGTCAGTTAGTGCTTGAAAAGGAAGTGCTGAACGGTAAGGCAGTAGTGTTTGACGAGAAAATCGAAAAGATAATTGATGAAAAAGATGTTGACCCGAACCTCTATGAGGTGATAGATGCTAACGGAAAATATGTAGCACCGGGTCTTGTTGATATCCATATTCACGGTTATCTCGGAGAAGATGCCTCTGACGGCAGTGCAGACGGTCTCAAAGTAATGGCGTCAGGAATTGCTAAAAACGGTGTTACATCATGGTGTCCCACCACAATGACCATTGCTATGGAAGATATTAAAACCGCTTTCGATACAGCCCGCAAGGTAAAGGCGGAAACTGAGCCTTACGGCGCAAAAATTCTCGGTATCAACTGCGAAGGCCCCTTTGTGAATCCCTCTAAAAAAGGCGCTCAGCCTGAGGAATATATACTCCCGCCCGACGGCGATTTTATCATAGAAAATGCCGATATCGTTAAACTTTTCACCGTTGCTCCCGAAATGGAAGGCGGAGAAGAGTGTATTAAAAAGGTTTATGAGGACGGCAGAGTTCTCATTTCTATGGGACATACAAATGCTTCTTTTGACGAGGCAAATAAGGGAATAGAGTGGGGCGTCCGCCACACTACCCACCTTTTCAACGCTATGACTTCCTTACTCCACAGAAATCCCGGTGTTGTGGGAGCGGCTTTGTCTGACGAAAAGGTAAGTTGCGAACTTATTGCCGATACTTTCCATGTTAATGCAGGTCTTTACAAGATGGTACATAAATTAAAGGGCGAAAAACTCTGCCTTATTACTGACTGTATGAGAGCAGGCGGTATGCCTGACGGAAATTACACCCTCGGCGGTCAGCCTGTAGTTAAAACAGGAATTCAGTGTCTCTTAGAAGACGGAACTATTGCAGGAAGTGTGCTCAAACTTAACGAAGGTGTCAGAAACCTTTATAAAAATACAGAACTTTCTGTTGCCGAGGCGGTTGCCTGCGCTAGTATAAACCCCGCAAGAGCGGTAGGGGAAGACAAGAATATCGGCTCTATCGAGGTAGGAAAACTTGCCGATATTATAATCTGTGATGATGATTTCAATGTCGAAAAGACATTTATAAACGGAAAAGAATGGAAGGAGTAATTTAAAATGATTAAAGCAATTCTCGACCCCCAGTTTCAGCCTATGGCAAAGGTTGTTGCCGAGTTTAAGGCAAATGTAGCAAAGGTGGGCGGTGTTCCGCTGACTATTGCGGTTGAAAGAAACAAGGGCTACATTTCGACCTATTCTCTCGATATCTATGCTGACGGTACCGGTAAAGACGAAGAAAACTACGGCATTGTAGAGCGTATCGTTAAAACCTTGCTCTGGCTTCACGGCGGTTACAAGGTAACTGTTGCAGGTTCAAAGTATATTTACGATAACCTTTCTGCCGCTTATAAAAAAGGCGGTGCCAGAGAGTTTGATGCAGACTTTATGGCAAGAGTTTACGAGAAACCTTTCGAGGTATTATATGTAGAAAATGCCGCAGATGCTCCCAAGGCTTTTCAGGCTGCAGATTCAATCGGCCGTCATCTTGACGGTTGCCGTATCGGTTTTGACGCAGGCGGTTCTGATAGAAAGGTTAGTGCTGTTATTGACGGCGAAACCGTATATTCAGAAGAGGTTGTATGGTTCCCGAAACTCCAGACCAACCCTGAATACCACTATCAGGGAATTTTAGAGGCTATGAAAACTGCCGCATCAAAAATGCCGAGAGTTGATGCTATAGGCGTTTCCTCTGCAGGTGTTTATATTGATAACAAGATAATGGTTGCATCCCTTTTCATAAAAGTTCCTGATGATGAATTTGAGAAAAAGGTTAAAACCATGTATATCGATGTTGCAAAAGAAATCGGCGATGTCCCGATTGAGGTTGCAAATGACGGTGATGTTACAGCCCTTGCAGGTGCTATGGACCTTAACGATACCAATGTTTTAGGTGTTGCTATGGGTACAAGTGAGGCTGCAGGTTATGTTGACGGTGACGGCAATATCACAGGCTGGCTCAATGAACTTGCATTTGTGCCTGTTGATTTCTGCAAGGATGCTATGGTTGACGAGTGGAGCGGCGACTACGGTTGCGGTGTTAAATATTTCTCTCAGGACAGTGTTATAAAACTGGCTCCCGCCGCAGGAATCGAACTTGATGAAAGCCTTTCTCCCGCAGAAAAACTCAAGGTTGTTCAGAATCTTATGGCTGAGGGTGATGAAAGAGCCGCTAAGATTTACGATACAATCGGTGTTTATTTTGGTAACGCTATTGCTTACTATGCAATGTTCTACGATATCAAACACGTAATTATTATGGGCCGTGTTACCAGCGGTGAGGGCGGTACAATAGTTCTCGCCCGCGCAAATGAGGTGCTTGAGAAAGAGTATCCTGAACTGGCAAAGAAAATCAGTCTCCATATTCCTGACGAAAAGAGCCGCCGTGTCGGTCAGTCGGTAGCAGCAGCAAGTTTGCCCGCAATTAAATAAATACTCACAAGCCTTTGCTTTTGCAAGGGCTTGTTTTTTTATAGTTTTCATTCAAATAGTTGTAAAAAACGAAAAAGTATGATATACTGATTTTGCCAAACGAACTGAATATTCCAAAACAGCACAAGTGTGTATTTTTTCAGGTAAAAATGCATACTCTATTTTTGCATACCTGTGTTGTGCGGAAAAAGTTCGTTTGGCGACAACTCGGAGTTATGCGTTTTTCGGTGTGTGTAACTTCGGTTGCACACACTTTTTCTTTTTCAGGGGGCGGTTTATCTGTTTTTTATATGTCTTGAAAAGTATTAAGGAAAATGTTATATTTTATTTAAGAGGTGTTTGTATGGAAAAATTAAAACAGCAAAAAATTAAGTCACCTTTAGGAATTATTTTGCAAATTCCGATTTGGTTGATTTCACTTTTAGGTCTTTATAAACTTTTCTCTACCGCTTTTCTCGGGTTTACCTCATACAATGTGTTGGAAAAACCGAACTTTATCGGTTTTGAAAATTTCACAAGAATCCGCAATGACGATATAGTTCAGATTGCCCTTTCAAACACGAGAATGTTTGTTATGATAGCAGCCGTATTACTGCTTGTTTGTGCGGTTATTCCTGCTTTGTTTATATCAAAACTAAAACTTCCTTTCGGACTTGGGATTTTAGCGGGATATTCTCTGGTTTCATTTTCAGCAATGTTACCCGGCAGTTGGAATTATATTTT
The DNA here is from genome assembly GCA_017502965.1 of Clostridia bacterium. Lineage (GTDB taxonomy): Bacteria > Bacillota > Clostridia > Oscillospirales > Acutalibacteraceae > UBA737. Next base: position 4,914 of record JAFVTZ010000184.1, on the reverse strand, counting down.
CAGCGGCGATACTTATGGTCTGCTTAATTCGTTTTTGAGTGAACCTGTTATGTGGAAAGGCGAATATGCAAATATTATCTGCATAATAATTTTGTTTTTAATCTGTATAGCGCCTGTTTTCGCTATAACCTATATTGGCGCAAAATTAAAAAAACCGCTTGTCGGCGCTGCTGCAGCACTTTGCTCAATCCCTCTTTTAATGGCGGCAAACAGCGCAAGACTTGCCTCTGTTATAGGATACCCTTCTGTGGATTACAGAGCGGAATGGTTGCCGACAATAATCGGTGATTATGCGAAAACAAGATTTGAAGTAGGCTTTGCTTCTGCGCTGACAACGGTGGGCGTTCTAATGTTTTTAGGCTGGTGCGCAGTTATTATCGGTTTGACGGTATTAGTTAATTATATCCTGAAAAAAGCAAAGATAAATATAGAAAACCAAAAAATATTCGGTTATTCTGCTCTTGTTTTTGCAGGAGTTTTAGCAGTTGCTTTTTTGCTTATAACATTTGTTTGCACTGTAAGCAACAGTTTAAAACCTATGGAAGAATTTTTTGTTTTTCCGCCGTCTGTAATTGCAAAAAATCCGACATTCAAAAACTTTGCAGATTTGTTTATGGTATATGATAATACGAAATTCAGTCTTCTGAAAAGTTTTTCGGGACTGCCTCGGTTGTTTTTAATATACATATTTGCAATTTTGCCCTGTGCTATAGGTTTTGCGGCGTTTGATTCTTGTAAGCGACAAAGTTTATTACTGCTTCCCCTTGTCGGACTTACAGGACTTGCCCACGAACTGCAGATAAATTACAGTGTGGCAAATCTGCAGGCGGGCAGTTTGCTGTCAGGTATTTCCTGTGCGGTGCTGATATTTGTATCTTATTTAGTTGTAAGGCTTATACTTCGTTCGGGTGAAAAACGTACTTTATGTATTTTGCTCGGTGTGTTGTGCCTTATAACCTCATTTTTTGCTGTAGCATCAACTACACTTAATTTCGGTACATATTTTGTGTATGAACAGAACTTGTATAATTGGCGTCATGTGAATTCTTTGCTTTCATCACATGTGGGAGTTAGTGCGGCGGCAGATTTGCTTATGCTTTTGTTTACGGTTTGCATATCAGTTATTCCTATAATACTTTTAACTGCTATTTATCTGCTCCAAAAGAACTCGGAAGAATATGATAAATAATGCTAAAACGGCTGTTTTCGGTTGAAAACAGCCGTTTTTCCGCATTTTAAGGGCTTAAAATGTTGACAAGAGCAGTTAGAATTTGGTATAATATCATAATACTATGGGGCAGTATCGCACTGTCGGTAAAGGATGGGATAAAGATGGTAAGAAGTATGACGGGATTCGGCAGAGCCAAGGATGTTATAAACGAACTCGACATTACGGTGGAGATTAAATCTGTAAACCACCGCTATTTTGAATTTTCCTGCCGCCTGCCAAGGGCATATCAGTTTTTAGAGGAAAAACTCAAAGGGCTTTGCTCTCAGAGTATTTCAAGGGGCAAGGTTGAATGTTCTGTTTTTGTTGAGGACAATGCATCGTCAGGCACTCAGATTACGGTTGATAAGACCTATACAGAGGCATATATAAATGCTTTAAAGCAACTTTCCCGCGATTATCATCTGAAAAACGATATCAAAGTTTCGTCCCTTATCGGAAACCCCGAAATTTTCAAACTCCGCAAAAATTTCCGTCCCGACGAAGAAATCACCGAGGCGGTTTTAACAGTTGTATCAGAGGCGGTAAAAAACTTTATTGCTATGCGTGAAGTTGAGGGTGAAAGACTTAAGACCGATGTTCTGAACCGTTCTAAGACAATTCTTGAAAAAGTGGCTCTTGTTGAGGAGCGTTCTCCCGAAACTGTTAAAGCATACAGAGCAAGACTTGAGCAGAAAGTAAGAGAATTGCTTGAGGACGCCAAGGTTGACGAACAGCGCCTTATAACCGAAACTGCAATTTTTGCCGATAAGGTTGCTGTGGACGAAGAAACTGTGAGACTGAGAAGTCATATCAAACAACTCGGCACTGTACTCGAAAGTGACAGGGATGTCGGCAAAAAACTCGATTTCATAATTCAGGAAATGAACCGTGAAACCAATACAATAGGCTCTAAAGCGCAGGATGTTGAAATTGCTCATATTGTAGTGGATATCAAGTCCGAAATAGAAAAAATCAGAGAACAAATTCAGAACATCGAATAAATACTGAGGAGAAAAATTATGAAACTGGTCAATATTGGTTTTGGTAATATGGTGTCTGCAAACCGAATGATTGCCATTGTAAGCCCCGAGTCCGCCCCTATAAGACGAATTATTCAGGATGCGAAAGACCGTGGAACACTTATCGATGCTACTCACGGAAGACGTACCCGTGCGGTCATTATTACTGACAGTGACCACATAATTTTAACCTATCTTCAGTCGGAAACACTTGCAAACCGTATGGCTGAAGAAAGTGAGATTGATGTTGAGGAGCAGGAAGATGAATAAAGGCGGAGTATTTATAATATCAGGTCCTTCTGGTTCGGGAAAGGATACCCTTTTGGTAGAATATTTCAAAAAAAGACCCGAAACCGCATTTTCAATTTCGTCTATAACCCGTGATATGCGTGTAGGTGAGGTTGAGGGCGAGAAATATAATTTCATTTCAAAAGAAAAGTTTGAGCAGATGATAAAAGAAGATAAACTGCTTGAATATAACAACTTTGTAGGCAATTATTACGGTACTCCCAGAGAGCCTGTTGAAAAGGCGGTTGAGTGCGGCAGAGATATAATAATCGAGGTCGATGTCAACGGTGCGGCTCAGATAAGGGAAAAACTGCCCGAGGCGTTGAGTATATTTATTATGCCCCCATCTTTCGAGGAACTCCGCCGCCGTCTTTGCGGCAGAGGAACCGAAACCGAGGAAGTAATAGAAGCCAGAATGGCAAGTGCTCTCGGCGAGATAAAGCGTGCTACAGAATACGATTATATTGTTGTTAATGACGATATATCGGTTGCTGTTGACGATATAATTTCAATAATTTCAAGTTCAAAATATCTGCTTGGAAGACAAAAAACTATAATTGATGAGGTGCTTAAAAATGCTAAATCCTAATATCGGAAAACTTATTCAGAATTCTCCTAACAGTTACCGTCTGGTTATCGATGTTGCTCATACTGCACGCGAAATTTCAGGCAAAGCAGAAGAAGCAGGCGAGATTATCGTAGAAAAGCCTGTAAGTATCGCTATTGATAAACTTGCAAGCGAAATTTAATTAAATTTATTTTATTGGGGGTATAGGTATGAAAGGTCTGACGGCAGAAATTGCCCTTCAGGGTACTTCTTTTGCTTTCGACATACTCTATACCTATGCGATTCCGACCGAAATGCAAGGTGTGGCTCTTGCAGGTTGCAGGGTTTTAGTGCCTTTCGGCAAAGGAAATATTAAAAAACAGGGTATTATTTTCCGCGTAAAAGAGCAGGAATTAAAAGGTCTTAAAAAGATTTTTTCGCTTATTGATAACAGCCCTGTTTTAAGTGAAGAAATGATATCCCTTTGCGAATACTTGCATGAAAGTGTTTTCTGCACTTACTATGATGCGGTGCAGGCAATGCTTCCTGCAGGTATCAGTTACAGCCTTGTAGACCTTTTTGAGGCAAATGCCGAGTTTGCAGGAGTTTCTTTGCTTGACAGTGCAGAAACTCAGGTTTATGAACTGCTTAAAGCCAAGGGACAACTGTCCCGCGCGGCTTTGAAAAACACGCTCGGAATAAGTGACGAACTGCTTTCGAAAATGACCGAAAAGCAGGCGCTTATAAAGAGCAGTGATGCAAAACGCCGTATGGGTGATGCAACACAAAAATGGGTGCGCCTTTGCGATGAAGATGTTTCGGATATGAAATTCACTCCCCGTCAGCGTGAAGTGGTAAACCTCTTGCGGGATGCTAATGCGGCATCTGTTAAAGAAATATGTTATTTCACGGGTGTTTCGGCGGCTGTTGTGGAAAATCTTGTCAAAAAAGGTGTGCTTGTGTCTTTTGAAAAGCAGGTTTTCAGAACACCTTATAAAACCGCCAAACCCGATAAAAAGGAAATTGTTTTAACCAAAGAGCAACAAACGGCTTTTGGGGGGCTTTTAGAAGAATATAAGGCGAAAAAAGGCTCTGCCGCTTTGCTTTACGGGGTCACAGGTTCGGGAAAAACTCAGGTGTTTTTGCGCCTTGCTGACGAGGTTATAAGTGAAGGCAGAGGGGTTATCGTAATGGTGCCCGAAATTGCTCTGACTCCGCAACTTGTTTCAATTTTCACCGCGCGTTACGGCAATCAGATAGCCGTTTTCCACAGCGCTATGTCTATGGGACAGCGTATGGACGAATGGCGCAGAATTAAAGATGGAAAAGCACTTATCGCTATAGGAACGAGAAGTGCAGTTTTTGCCCCGTTTAAGGATTTGGGGCTTATAATCATAGATGAAGAACAGGAACATACCTACCGTTCGGAACAGTCTCCCCGTTTTCATACGAGGGATGTTGCAAAATTCCGCATAGCCCGCCATAAGGGACTTTTGTGCCTTGCATCTGCAACCCCGTCGGTAGAAAGTTATGCCGCCGCAAAGCAGGGTAAATATTCCTTGCACACTATTTCCGAGCGGTACGGAAATGCCGTACTGCCCGAGGTTGAGACGGTGGATATGAAAAAAGAACTTGCTGACGGAAATTCAGGGGTTTTAAGCCGCAGACTTTATGAGGCTGTAAAAGAAACGGTTGAATCGTCAAAGCAGGCAATTTTACTGCTTAACCGCCGTGGGCATAATACTTATATATCCTGCCCCGAGTGCGGAAGTGTGGCAACTTGTCCTAACTGCAGTATATCGCTGACCTATCATTCCGCAAACGAAAGATTGATGTGCCATTATTGCGGA
>JAFVTZ010000183.1 GCA_017502965.1 Clostridia bacterium | reverse complement strand
TCCGCCTGTTCTGCCGGTATATTCATCCGCATCCTGACCGATACCGAGAAGTTTTCCCTCACCGAAAGGATAGAGATAGTTTGAAAAACCGGGGATTTTGAGCGCACCGATGATTTTAGGATTTTTGGGGTCTTTTAAATCAACGCTGAACAGCGGGTCTACCTGACGGAACGTTACAAAGTAAGCAACATCGCCCATAAATCTTACCGAATACACCCTTTCATCGGGAGCAATATTTTTAATTGCACCGATTTCTTTTAAATTGCCGTCTAACACTAACAGTGCATTTGACTGGGTGTATTTATAAGAAACAACCTCGCCGTCCCTTGTTTCAACACCACCCGAAACGGTTGTTACAAAACGGAAATTACCCTTATATTCGTCAATAGAAAACTGATTCAGAAGATTTCCGTCTATCTCGCCTGTAGCCTTGTATTCGATTTTGCCGTCATCTATAGAATACCTTGAAACGGCTGTTTTCGAGTTTTCGCTTATGCCTGCAACTATTATATTATCAGTGCTGCAATAAAGAGTATAAATACCGCCGAGTAGTGACTGGGTGCTTACAAGAGATCCGTCGCTTATAGAAAAACCGCAGATAACTGTATATTCAGGACCTGTGCAGACTTTGTTTATGCTAAGGGTTTCAGCCTTGACCGCACCGTTATAATCTTCACATTCTATAGCGGGCACATAAGTTTCGGGTCTTTCTTTATCAATTTCTTTGAAACCTACACTATAATCGGATACAAGATATAACTTATCACCTATAAGTCTTGAAGTGTGATAATTTCCACTTTGTCTGAGTTCATAAAGTTTTTCTGCCTTTTCGGGGTTTTTAACACTATAAACCAGAGCTACAGTTTCGATATTTTCATAGCCTTTAGAATCATCATAACCGATAATTACAAGTTTATCTCCTGCAAGATACATATCGGAATTGGACATAAATTTATCTGAACGAAATGCAATTTTACTTAAAAGTTCAGGGTTTCTGCCTGCCTTTATAATCCTGATTTCTCGGGCAGAGGTACTGAAACTGTATATATACTTTCCGTCGGTCTTAACTATATCGGCCTCGTGAACACCCTCAACCTGAGCGGTTGTATCGGAATAGTCATCTTTACCGCCTGTAGCCGAAGTGTTTTCACTTTCTTCAACTGCACCGTTCTGTGCGCCGATATCCATTGCATCATCTGTCACATAATCATACTCATATAAAATCTCTGCATTCGAATCACCTTTTAATCCGCCGCCGAAAACACTCGCGGCGAAATCGGTGACTTTATCATAGAAGGTGGGTTCTTCGGGTTCAAATTTCATAACCGCATCATAAATTTCGTCATAATCGGTTTTAACCTGAACTTTATCCTGCGGTTTATTTTCAGAGTTTATCATCCAGACCGAAACTGCAAGCGCAAAACACGCCGCCACCGCCGCACCTATGCGGTAAATACTTGCCTTTTTCATTCTTTTTTCCCCCTGTTCTGCTTTTATTTTGTTTAAAACTTTTTGTTTTATATATCCGTCGGCACGGATACTGTCCATCTCATTCTTGTATTCGTCCCTGAACATCATATATCATCTGCCTTTATAAGATTTTTAAGTTGAGCCCTTGCCCTGCTTAAGTGGGTTTTAACTGTGGAAGGATTCATATTCTGAATTTTGGAAATTTCGTCTACGGAATACCCGCAATAATAATGAAGGTGTATAACAGTTCTGTATTTTAGAGGTAGTTTCAAAACCTGTTCTAATACACTGCTATCCGAAAAACCGCCTGGAACTGCAAAATTTTCGTCTAAAGGCTCGGTCTTCTTGAACCACGCCGAGGTTTTAAGGGAGTTACTGCAATTAACGGTTATTCTCAGAAGCATAGCCTTTATATGCTCCTCACTTTCCATTTTCTTCCACACTTTTATATACCGCAGGAACACTTCCTGCAGGATATCGTCACTGTCATTCTTGCTTTTCGTGCGCACAAAAGCAAGCCGATAAACCGTATCGGCATATTTTTTGAAAACCGTTTCAGGCTCAGCGAAATCGTTTATTTTTCTATCCGATAGATTTTCCATATTCCTCCCCCTCATCTACAATACTTTTTAAAACCCGAAAAGGTTTCATAAATTTCTCAAATTTTTTTCCAGGAATTTCACTGCAGGCTCGATATCTTTTTGTTCTATACCCGCAAAAGAAAGCCTGACTGTGCCCTTTTTTGGTGTTTCCATCACCCTGATACCCGATTTTTGAAGAGAAGATACTATTTTCCCACTCGCAATATCTATATCGGTTTCAAGTTCTAATGAGAGCGAAGATTCATAAAGGGTAATTTTTTTAAAAGAGGATATCTCCTGTTCGAGACAGCGGATTAACACCTGACTTTTATTATAATAAAGGCGCCTGAGTCTCCTCAGGTGCTTTTCCAATGCTCCGCTTAAAATGTATTCTTCAAGTGCCAGTTGTTCGATTTTACCGCAAGTCTGATTAAAATCCGACTGCCTTTCCTTAAACCTTGAAAGCAGTTTTTCGGGCAGGACCATATATGCTATTCTGACACTTGGAAGTAAAAGTTTTGAAAAACTTCCTATGTAAACTGTATTTTCTGCGGCTTTGGTCTGAAAAGCAGGCACACTCCTTGCGGTATATCTGAGTTCGCCGTTATAATCATCCTCTATTATAAGTTTTTCGCCGCTTTGCGCCCATTTTACGAATTCGTTGCGCCTTTTAGAAAGGGCTGTGACGCTGATTTTTGAAAGTGCAGAGGGCATTAAAAACAGCACATCCGCTCCGCTTTCATAAAGAGGTCGTATCTGGGCGCCGTTTTTATCTGACGGAAGAGATATACTGTTTATCCCGTAATCCGAAAAAACTGCCTGCGCCTTTGAAAATCCGAAATTTTCAAAACCTACGGTGATATTTCTGCCTATCAGTCCGCAAAGGATATTAAGAAGCGGTCCGATACCTGCACCAATAATTATATTATCTGCCGAAGTTTTAACCCCCCGCGCTTTATATGAATAAGCGGCAAGTGCCTGCCTGAGCCCCTCTTCTCCCTGATTGTCGCCGTAAGAAGTGAGTTCACCCGAGTCCCACAAAACCTTTCTCACCATTTTTTTCCAGGTCTGAATATCCGCCGCTGTTTCATCAATTTTACGGCTGGAAAAATCGTATTTACAGTCACTCTCGTCCTGAATTTTATTCTGCTCTGTCTTAATCTTATTTTCCTTTATTCCGACTATGTAATAACCTCTTTGGGGCATACTTTCTGCTATACCTTCAATACAAAGGCGGTTATAGGCATTTTCAACCGTTGTTCTGCTGACCCCTAAAATATTCGCCGCTTCTCTGACAGAGGGCAGTTTTTCACCTTTTTTTACAGCACCCATTTCTACAGCACTGCGGATTTTCTGATAAAGAGAGTTATATAAATTGCCTTTATCGTTTAAATCAATTTCTGCAAAATCAAAAAGCATAACCCGAACTGTCCTTTCAAAAAATGTTTAAATTGGCTATTTTAAAGCGGACACTTTACTAATATAATAACATCATAATCCAATTTTTTCAAGTAGCAAGGTGTGTTTTATGTCAGAACAGATTAAATCAAAAAAACGAGAAAAATTACTTAATATAACATTCATTGCCCTTTTTGCGGCGCTTTGTTATATTGCGCTTACAGTCTTCTTCTTTCCGTTTGCGCAGATGTATATCCATTTCGGAAACCTGATAGTTGTTGTTGCCGCTCTGCTTATAGGCGGATGGCAAGGCGGTCTTGCAGGGTCAATCGGTATGGGACTTTATGACATTTTAAACGGTCACGCTGATTCTTCCCCAAAAACCTTTTTACTTAAGTTTCTTATTGGTCTTACAGTAGGTCTTGTATATAATCTTCTGAAAAACCGCAAAAAATATCCCACAGCAATACTTTTTGTTTCAGGTTTATTCTCACTTCTCATTAGCATAGGTCTTTTGATACATACATTTGTCAGCAATAAAGGTTATGCAGGAAAAGCCGCAGTGCTTGCTCCGATTTTCATTGTAATAGGAATTCTCTGCATAATTTTTGCCGCTTTAAAAACAAAGTTTTCTCAAAAAACCGCCTCAGCAATTTCGGCTGCCGCTTGCGGAATGCTTGTAAATATTTTGGGCGAAACCGCTTGGAAAACAGTTCAGTTCTGGATTGCAGGTTCTTCCCTTTCCGCCGCATTTACAGGCGCGGCTTTGGCTCAGGGCTCTACCCTTATAAATGCGGGTATATCAATAATCGGCGGTGTTGCTCTCTTTACAGCACTCGAAAAACCGTTTGCGAAGATATATAAGAAATAATTTAATTTATATAGAAAAATAGCCTATAGATTTCATTGCTAATCTATAGGCTATTTTTTATTAAATTCTTCACCTGTAATTAAATAATCAATCGAAACATTAAAATATTCCGACATTTTTTGAAGCATATCTAAACTTGGCTCTCTTTTTCCGTTTTCATAATAAGAAAGCGCCTGTCTTGTTATATTCAAATCAAGTGCTACCTTTAACTGATTCAAATTTCGCTGTTTGCGAATTTTCTTTAAACCTATCATCTAAATCACCTTGATTTTATTGTAACAATTTGTTACAATAAAAATGCAACAATATGTTGCAAAAACATTTCAGAAAGAGTGAATAGATAAGAAAGTTGCTGTAATAGGCTCAAGAAACATAACAAATATACATCTTAGTAATTATTTAGAAAAAGAAGTAACAGAAATTGTATCGGGCGGTGCAAAAGGTGTTGACACCTCTGCCAAAAAATATGCTGAAATGAAGGGAATTAAATTAACGGAATTTTTGCCTGAATATGAAAAATACGGACGAATTACCCCTCTGAAACGAAATATTGAAATTATTAATTACTCAGATAAAGTTATTGCATTTTGGGATGGTAAATCCAGAGGAACCAAATTTGTTATTGATAACTGCAAAAAACTCAACAAACCAATTACGATAGTTACTCTATAAAATAACCCCCTGTTTGATAAACATGTACTGACCCAATTTGTGCGGACAGTACAAAAAGCCCCTATGGTAGGTTATATTAAATTTTAAGCAACATACTGACATCGCTTTTCGAGTGGTGTCAGTTTTGTTTTTAATTGAATACGCTGATTATTGTAGAAATGGA
>JAFVTZ010000182.1 GCA_017502965.1 Clostridia bacterium | reverse complement strand
TATTTATAGTAATATATGGATGATTGACCGTTGTTAATCTATTTTTTCAAACAGGAGATGGTTTTGTGGATCCGCTTGGGCGAAGTAGTATCTATATTACTTCCGACACAGTTCTGAAATACGGTAGATATGTTTTCAGCCGCTTTCGCTTTTTCCTCGCAAATCGGAATTGATTTTAAAGGCAAGTTAAGATAAAACATATTTATATTATTTTGGAGGCTGTATAATGACAGACATAGTTAAACATTTATTGTTGCAACTTATTCTTATTTTGCTTAATGCATTTTTTGCTGCAACAGAAATCGCAGTTATTTCTCTTAACGAGAAAAAACTGAAAGCGCGGGCAGAAGACGGGGATAAAAAAGCCGTTAAGATGCTCAAAATGACCGAAGACCCCACGCAGTTTCTTTCAACCATTCAGATAGGAATAACCCTCGCAGGATTTTTAGGTTCTGCGTTTGCTGCAGATAACTTTGCAGAAAAACTCTCGGGTTATTTCGTAAAAACATTCAGTATTTCTGCAAATCAGGCAGGAATGATAAATAACCTTTCGGTTGTTTGTATCACAATTATCCTCTCTTTCTTTACATTGGTTCTCGGTGAACTCGCACCCAAGAGAATTGCAATGAAACACAAAGAGAAACTCGCAGAAGGCGTTTGCGGATTTATATCCGGACTTGCCATTCTTTTAAAACCGATTATCTGGTTGCTTTCGGTTTCGACAAATGCGGTTATCCGCTTGTTCGGAATCGACCCCAACGAAAAAGAAGAACCTGTATCAGAAGAAGATATCGTAATGCTTCTTGATGCAGGAGCAGGCGAAGGCAGTCTTGACGAAAACGATATTGAATACATAAAGAATGTGTTCAAACTTGACGGTATGACCGCCGAAAGTGTTATGACTCCAAGAAGATCGCTTGTAAACATCTCTCAGGACGCTACAATTGAAGAAATCCTTGAGATTATAGAAACCGAAGGATATTCGCGTATTCCGGTTTACGGGGAAAACAGCGATAACATCATAGGAATACTTCACTCCCGTGATTTCCTGCTTAAACACAACCGCCCCGACTTTAAACTTGAAGATGTTATGTTCCAACCGACATTTGTTCCCGAAACTGCCCACCTTGATGCACTTTTCAAGGATATGCAGAAAGAACACAATCATATCGTTGTAGTTGTAACAGAATACGGCGAAACCGCTGGTATTGTTACAATGGAAGATATCTTGGAAGAAATCGTCGGCGAAATATGGGACGAGCGTGACGAGGCTATAGAAGAATTCGTGAAACTCAGCGACGATACCTATAAAGTTCTCTGCTCTGCTTCTATTGAAAACTTCTTTGAATATTTTGATATGGAATATGATGAGGAAATCGAAGCCACAACCGTTAACGGCTGGCTTGCAGAACTTATCGGCAGTATTCCCGAGCAGGAATATTCTCTTGATTACGAAAACCTTTCTATAACAGTTACCAAAGCCAATGACCTTATGGCAGAGGAAATCACAGTAAAAGTCAATGAAATTTCAGAAGAACCTGATATTGAAGAAGACTGATATAAAAAATTGGAGATACTTTTTAGTATCTCCAATTTTTATTTTATATTGTTAATTAAAATCCAAGATAAGGAGCAGGGTTGACGCGTTTGCCGTTTATAATAATCTCAAAATGGAGATGGTTGCCTGTGGACCTACCTGTGCTTCCGACTGCGGCTATCATATCACCTTGGGAAACGCTCTGTCCTTTAGAAACACACATAGCACTAGCATGTGCATATCTTGTTTTTATGCCGTTTCCGTGGTCGATTATTATATTATAACCGTAATCACTGTCAAAACCTGCATAGGTTACTGTTCCTGCAGAAACTGCGAAAATTGCAACACCTTTATTTGCCGCAAGGTCAATACCTTTATGATTTCTGCCGCCGCCGTAATAAGATGTGATTACATATTTTCCTTTGCTTATAGGGCAAATAAATCCATCTGAAGTGACATTTGCTTTTTCGCTGGCGCTGATAACTGCTTTTGCAGTTCCAACAGTAATAACCTCATTAACAGGAGCAGAAACAACCACATCAGAAATCAAAGTACGCGCGGTTTCAACACCGTTAATAAACTCTACCTGCTCGGTTTTGCGGTTAATACCTTTTTTACCCGCAGTTGTAACCTTGTAATATCCAAGATACTGAGTATCGGTTTTTACCTTTGTGGTTTTATAATCAACCGAACTGTCAGTCACGACAGTTGAGACGGTTTTAACCTGCAAAGTATTTATAATATCGTTTACAGCCTCGGCTTCAACAAGATCATCTTTAAGATAATACCCGCTTTCAATCTCAATACTGTCAACAAAGCAGGAACTGCTTTCCAAACCTTCTTTATTGTAAGCATTTTTTCTTGCTTCAAGGGCTGATTCAAGGTCACCCGACATGACGCAGGCAACTATTTCGCCGTTTACTTTAAGCGCAGATCCATGAACAATTTTTTCGCTGTTTTCAATAATAGCATTTGCAACAGATTCAGCATTATCGAGCTTGTCCGCAACAGCAAGAGTTACAGCAAGTTTCGGTTTTACGATTGCTTTCTGGATACTTTCTTTTTCGACACTTCTGCATGCAAGATTCTTTGCCTTTTCGAGCACCGAAGCATCACGGACGGTTGCTATTATTTTGCCGTCACACTCAACATCATAGCCGAAGGTTATGCCTGCAGCAGTAACGCTGATTCCTACCATAGTAGCACAAACAAGACAAACGCAAACAACTTTTACTAATATTTTATTGTTATTTATGAATTTTGAAACATTCTGAACTGCACGGTTTGACACTACCTTGCTGAAAATTTCAGACAGGTTTAAATCCTTAAAAATAACATTCACCGCCTTAAAAAGTTACATTTTGTAATAATTACAGATGTCATTATAACAAAAAGGTTACAAAATTGCAACCTTTTTTGTAATCTTTTTTAATTTTTTATCGGATTTCTTTTGCAAATCTCATAAATGCACAGTTTAAAGTCGGTAAAAATTTAATTGTTTGTAACTTTTTGCTATAATGATTGTAGTTTGTCGCAACAGAAATGTTTCGACTAACCATAACCATTATACAGATTTATTTATAATAGCCGCCATTACAGTTATATCATCCTCATGATTGCCGTTTCTGCGTCTTTTTGCGCTCTCGCAGATTTTCTCTGCCAGACTTTGAGCACTGCCGTCCTTCCAGCATTCTATTTCCTCACGTATCCAGTCGGTGCCATTGCCTGTAGCCCCGTCTGACAAAAGCACAACTATATCCCCTGCTTTGCATTTGACGGTTGCTTTGTCAAAACCTATATCCCTGAGAATTCCCGCAGGCAGCGAACTGCTCTGGGCTTTCCCCGTTTTTCCGTTTCTGCGGACAATAGTTGGTGCTGCACCTGCTTTGTAAAGTTCAGTCTGACCCGTGAATAAATCAATACTTGCAATATCAACAGTAGCCAGAGATTCGTCAGTAGATTTAAAGAGCATTGAGGAATTAAGTATTCTCAGCGAACAATCGTAACCGAATCCCGCTTTTATGAGACGGCTCATAAGCCCTGACGCCATAGCCCCATCAACAGCCGCTCTGCCGCCTGTGCCCATACCGTCGCTAAGAACCATAATAAAATGACCTCTGCCGTCATAGAAATATTTGTAAGCATCACCGCACATATTAGAATCAAAAGCCGCGCTCTGTTCTACACCTATATCAACCGTCAGCGCGGCGTGTTCATTTATAACAATAAATATATCTCCGCCCATTTCGCTGACACGGGGTATATCAAAATCCCTTTCGCATACAACCGACAAGGTTTTCATAACCTGAAGTTTATTTATAATAAGTTCGGGGGTCTTTTTGAGCCTGAACTCCAATGTCATTCTGCCGTACTTATCAATTCGGCTGCAGGCTTCATCAACCCTGATGTCAAGATTTTTGAGAGCGCTTGCCGCAGTTTCGGCGGCGGTATTGTCAAACTGTTCGTCATTTTTAAAATCAACGCTCAGATCATAAAGCATATCTGAGATGCCATTGAATTGATCCGATACCACCGACCTCACCTCATCAATGCGGTTTTCTGCCGCAATCCGGGCGGCATAATCAGAGTATCTTCTGTATGTGGCGTTACCTACTGCGGTTGCCCTGAGGCATCTGCCTTTAAACTCCTCGGGTGCGGCATTTTCGGGAGAGCATTCTCCGAGTTTTACCGCTTTGGTCATTTCAAGTACCGCATTTACGGTATCATCTCTTTTACTTTCCCAACAGTGTACCCTGAGTTTACAGCCTGCACAGGCATCCTGCTCAACCCACGATATAACCCCCGTAAAATCGGGGGCATTTATTTTTGAAAGTTCTTTTGAAACCTGCTCAACTGTCTGGGAAACATCTCTGAGCGCATTAGAGGCAAGTTCCAGCCTTAAAGTCAGCGATTTTTTGAGTCCTGACGGCACTGCCACCTTTGACTGAACAGAAAAGATTTTTCCGAGATATATTCCTGCTTTTCTCGGCAAAGATAAAAACAAAGCCGCGCCCAAAGCGCTTTCTATCACCGTTCTCGATATCAGCACAACATCCGCCGAAGCAATAGAGCCTACAAAACTGAACAGCACCATAACCGTTACCTGAGCGTATTTTCCGAGCGCGCAGAATACTCCTGCAAGCAAGCCCGCAAAAGCAAAACTCACACCGATACTGCTGTCCACTCCGCCGAGTGTAAAAGTGAGGGCTGTGGCAATTCCGCTGACAGCACCTGCTGTAACTGCACCGTATTTTGCGGCGGTGAGTATAAGAGTTACGGCGAGAATACGCCCGAGGTTTATACCGTTGAGTTCAAGACCGCCAAGCCCCATCAGTAAAATTGATGCGAATATAAGCAAAGATGCCAGTTCTTCGTGGGAAAGATACGAACGGGACATATCAAAAACATTGAAACTTCGCGCCGTAAAATAAGTTCCTGCCGCGCAAAGTAAAGCCTCTGCAACAACATCTATAACTGTTGTTTCCATACTTTTAAGTGCTACAGCGGATGTAAGCACACTGCCAAGCACCGACACCAAGGTCAGAAACGCAGGATTTGAAACCAACCGCTTATAGTTGGAAAGCAGAAGTTTAATTGCAAGAAGCGCAAAAATTGCCGCTATGTACCTGAAACCGCCGTTTGAAACCGCAGGAAAGAAATATCCTAAAAAAGCGCCTATTGCCGCCGCAGGGGTAAAGGTTACAGAACTTCCTGCCACAATAGATAACCCGAAAGGCAGTAACCGACCTAAAACCACCCCTCTTGAAGCCGCCGCTCCCGCAAGGCCGACAATAATATGCCCTGCCGATGCAAATGCGAGTTCACGAAAAGTAAAATTTTCAATTTTATTTGATATTTTAACAATATCCTTCAAACTTATCACCGCTGTTCATAATAATTATGATAGTGTAACAGAACCCGAACCTGTCGCGATTTCGCTCGCCGCCTTTACTATCGCGGCTTTGCGTTTATTTTTGCAAGGCGTTAGCCTTGCGGCAAATTTCACGCTTCGCCGAATATCAAATTCGGCGGCAGAAATTTTTCAACCTGCTAAATAAAAATTTTGCGCATTTCACGAAGTCGAAAAACGCAGATATACTGGCGTATTTCAAGTTTTGAGATAAAGTGAAATCGGAAAATTTATTTCGCAGGCGAGGCAGGTTCGAGTCCTGTCACACTATCATTATATACGGACAAGCCCTTATGATTTTGTCAATCTACGGTGGCAAAAATTATATAATTTTGCAAAATAACGGCGATTAGGTATATTTTCTTAAATTTGGGAAAAGAAAAATACACGGAGGTTTGGTTTATGGGACGAAATATTAAATTTTTTATAACACTTCTGGCGATTATCTGCAGTTGTACTTTAGCCGTATCGGCGCTTTCAAAAATCGGTTCCCGTTCAGAGGAAGTGCGTGAGATTCAGACCGTACTTAAAAATAAGGGGTACTATACAGGCAGTATTGACGGAATTTTCGGCACCAACACAAAAAAAGCCGTTACCGCATTTCAGCGCGATAACGGACTGAAAGCCGACGGAATAGCAGGAGAGAAAACCCTTAAAGCGCTTGGAATTACAGGAAACCAAAGCGGCGGATATTCTTCTTCTGACTATGAACTGCTTGCCCGAATAATTTCGGCAGAAGCGAGGGGCGAGCCTTATATGGGGCAGGTTGCCGTCGGAGCGGTGGTATTAAACCGCATAGAACACCCCTCTTTTCCCGATACTTTATCGGGAGTGGTTTATCAGAAAGGCGCATTTTCCTGCCTTAATGACGGTCAGTTTTACGAGAATATAGCCGACTCTGCTTACAGCGCCGCACAGGACGCCATTAACGGACTTGACCCCAGCGGCGGAGCGATTTATTATTACAATCCCGTAAAATCTACCAACAAATGGATTTTCAGCCGACCTATCATCACAACTATCGGCGAGCATAGATTTTGTAGTTAGACAAATGTTCCGAAAAGAAAAACGAATTTATATTTGTTTTTGCCTTGCAAAAACACCTTAACTATTCGCTATTCACTATTCACTTTTCACTAAATGGGCTGCCTCACTTAATAAGTGAGACAGCCCATTTTTTAGAACATCGATATCTGATTTGTGTCGGGTAAATCGTTCATGGCTCCTAGGTCAGCAAGGTTCTGGATAATGGTCTTGGAAACTCCTGCCTCTATCTGGAAATCTTCCCTTGACACAAAGTTCCCTCTTTGTGCCGCCTCATATATAGCATAAGCCGCCTTTTCGCCGACGCCGCCGAGCGCTCCGAAAGGAAGCCTCATCTTGCCGTCTTCGGGAACATATTTCATAGCGTGGGATTTATTTATATCTATCGGCAATACCTCGATACCTCTTGCCATCATTTCGTTGAATATAAGCATATTGTTATAAACATCAAGTTCTTTTTTGCTGGCTTCTTTGCCCTTTGCCTTTATATTGGAAATATACCGCTTTACAGCCTCTCTGCCCTGAATGACAGTAGGCACATCAACATCTTCGGGACGGGCAGTGAAATAAGCACAGTAAAACTCCAAAGGTCTGTGAACTTTATACCAGGCAACTCTCAGCACTGAAATAACATAAGCCGCCGCGTGAGCCTTGGGGAACATATACTTGATTTTATAACAACTGTTTATATACCATTCGGGGACATTGACTTTACGCATTTCGTCTTCCATCTTGCCCCAGTCTTCTTTTGAAACCTTACCTTTAGCAACAAGACCTTTACGCACAGTTTCGGTAATCTTAAAGGCAAGACCCTCTTCCATTCCCTGATGGATAAGATAAACCATTATGTTATCACGGGTACCGATAACCTCAGAAATGGTGCAAGTGCCGTTATCGATAAGGTCTTTTGCGTTTCCGAGATAAACATCCGTACCGTGGGAAAGACCCGAAATCTGCAAAAGGTCGGAGAAGTTCTTTGGTTTACAGTCAACAAGCATTCCACGAACAAAACTTGTTCCAAACTCGGGGATACAGTAAGTACCCGTCTGGGAGTCGATTTCTTCGGGAGTGACACCCAAAGCCTCGGTCGAAGTAAACAAACTGTAAACCGCGGGGTCACTCATAGAGATATTAACCACAGGGATGCCCGAATACTCCTCTAAATATTTATATGTAGTAGGAATAACATGACCGAGTTCGTCGAGTTTGAGAATTGTATCGTGGATAGAATGGAAATCGAAATGAGTGGTTACAACATCCGAATTCACATCATCAGCAGGGTGCTGAACAGGACAGAAATCATAAATAGTTTTATCCCTCGGCACTACTATCATACCCGCAGGGTGCTGACCTGTTGTGGTCTTGACCTGAGCGCCCTCAACCAGTTTTGCAAGGCGGTTGAGTTCGGCATTGCTTAAGGTCACACCCTTTTTCTCGGCATAAGCCTTTGCAAAACCGAATGCCGTTTTTTCAGCAACGGTAGAAATAGTACCCGCTTTGAAAACATTCTCACTACCGAACATTTCCTCGGTGTATTTCTGCACCCTTGTCTGCACTTCATCGGAGAAGTTAAGGTCTATATCAGGAACTTTATCGCCCTTGAAACCAAGGAAAGTTTCGAAAGGAATATCGTGACCGTCACGGTTTAAGGGAGTTCCGCACTCGGGACAGTTCTTTTCAGGAAGGTCAAAACCTGAACCCACCTCACCTTTGGTGAAAAACTCACTGTAACAGCATTTCGGGCAGACATAGTGAGGCGCTAATGGGTTAACCTCGGAAATTCCAGCCATTGTTGCAACAAAGGAAGAACCTACCGAACCACGCGAGCCTACCTGATAGCCGTTATCGTTACTGTATTTAACAAGTCTTTGAGCGGAGATATACATTATCGAGAATCCGTTGTTAATAATCGAATTCAGTTCCTTTTCAAGACGCTTTTCAACTATCTCGGGAACATTTTCGCCGTAAACATCATGAGCCCTTTTCCAGCAGATGTTTCTCAGGTCATCATCCGAGCCTTCAATTACAGGCGGATAGTTTCCGTCAGGCACAGGGATAACATCACCGTCAACCATATCGGCAATTTTATTCGGGTTATCAATAACAAATTCTTTTGCTCTCTCGCCGAAATATTCAAAATCCTTAAGCATTTCGGTTGTGGATTTGAAGTATAAAGGCGCCTGATTGTCAAAATCGTCAAATCCCTGACCTGCCATAAGGATTTTACGTATCATTTCATCGCTTTTTTTGAGGAAATGCACATCTCCCGTAGCAACAACGGGTTTTGAAAGTTTATCTGCAAGTTCTACAACCTTTCGGTTAAAGTCCTT
>JAFVTZ010000181.1 GCA_017502965.1 Clostridia bacterium | reverse complement strand
CGGTCTGCTATACCGACCTTTTAAAGGTAGGAGTTGCTATGGATGACGGTCAGATAGTGCTTTATGAAGCAAGCGGATATCTGACTAATCATCGCAACCGCACTTTCAAAACACCAGACTATTCTGAGGAAGACGCTTTAAAAGTATTAAGTGAAAAACTCAATGTGAATAGCATTTCTATGACCCTTATTCCTACAGATTTTGCCACCGAAGTCAGGTGTTATGAGTTTGCCTGCACCTCAAAAGACGGTCAGGAGATACTTGTATTTATAAATGCTGAAACATTAAAAGAAGAAAATGTGTTGATTCTCCTGAAAAGTGACGGCGGAACATTAGTAAAGTAAATAGAAAAGAACTCAGGCTGACATTTTGTCAATCTGAGTTCTTCTTTCTATTTTGAGTTTTTTTCGATAACTGCGTCTTTGCCGTCAACAGTATCTTTTGTTATTGTAATCTTTTTAATACTGCTGTCAGACGGTGCTTCGAACATATATTTCTGAAGCACACCTTCTATTATTGAACGTAGCCCTCTCGCTCCTGTTTTGCGTTCTATAGTGAGTTCTGCAATTCTTTCAAGCGCTTTTTCTTCAAATACAAGTTCAATATTATCCATTCTGAAAAGGGCTTCATATTGCTTTAAAATCGAGTTTTTGGGCTCGGTCATAATGCGGATAAGGGTAGCTTTATCCATACCGCTTAAAGCGGTTATAACGGGCATTCTGCCGACAAGTTCGGGTATAAGACCGAACTTTACCAGATCCTGATGGGTAGCAGTCTGGGCAAGAGCCTGAGCTTCAATGCTTTTGGGAGATTTAACCGAGGCTCCGAATCCGAGTCCCGAACCGCCCATTCTCTTTTCGATAACCTTTTCAATTCCGTCAAATGCGCCTGCGCATATAAACAGGATATTGGTGGTATCAATCTGTATAAACTCTTGCTGCGGATGTTTTCTGCCGCCTTGGGGCGGAACATTTGAAACGGTACCTTCTAAAATTTTAAGGAGTGCCTGCTGAACACCCTCACCGCTGACATCACGGGTGATAGAAGCATTTTCGGATTTGCGGGCGATTTTGTCAATTTCATCAACATAGATAATTCCGCGCTCGGCTTTTTCGATATCGTAGTCAGCTGCCTGAATAAGTCTCAGCAGAATGTTTTCAACATCTTCGCCAACATATCCTGCTTCTGTGAGAGTTGTAGCATCGGTTATAGCAATCGGCACATCGATTATTTTAGCCAAAGTCTGAGCAAGCAATGTTTTTCCGACACCCGTAGGGCCCAACATCAGAACATTACTCTTGTTTAGTTCAACCTCATCGGGACTGCTTTTGAAAATGCGTTTATAATGATTGTAAACCGCAACCGAAAGGGTCTTTTTAGCATCGTCCTGACCGATTACATAGCGGTCAAGTTCGGCTTTTATTTCCTGCGGTTTCGGAAGAACAAATTCTTCTTTTGCTTTTTTCTTTGAACGGCCTTTTGCGGCGGTTTCGTCTGCAAAGAGTAAAGAGTTGCAGAATTCTATACAAGTGTCGCAGATATATACTCCCGGACCTTCTACAAGCCGTGTTACTTCGTCCTGAGATTTGCCGCAAAAGGAACAGCAAATATCGTTTTCAATATCGTTAGGCATCAGTATACCCCTTATCTTTTAGTAATTACCTTGTCTATAAGACCGTACTCGGCAGCCTCTGCCGCAGACATAAAGTTATCTCTTTCTGTATCGTGGGCT
The DNA here is from genome assembly GCA_017502965.1 of Clostridia bacterium. Taxonomy (GTDB): domain Bacteria; phylum Bacillota; class Clostridia; order Oscillospirales; family Acutalibacteraceae; genus UBA737. The sequence goes on along the minus strand of JAFVTZ010000181.1, from coordinate 951 downwards.
ATAACATCCAAGGGTTTTCCTGTGTTTTCAGCGAGAATGCGGTTTAAGTTTGCTCTGGTCTTCTCAATGTGGTTTGCATGGATAAGAATATCTGTTGCCTGACCCTGAGCCTGACCTAAAGGCTGATGAATCATAATTTCGCTGTTGGGAAGAGCAAATCTTTTTCCTTTAGCACCTGCAGCTAAAAGAAAAGCTCCCATACTTGCCGCCATACCCATACAAATGGTGCTTACATCACATTTAATGTACTGCATAGTATCGTAAATAGCCAATCCTGTGCTTACAGAGCCGCCGGGGCTGTTAATGTAAAAACTGATATCCTTATCAGGGTCCTGACCCTCAAGATAAAGCATCTGAGCGATAATAACACTTGCAGATGCATTATCAACCTGATCGTTAAGCATTATAATTCTGTCGTTTAAGAGACGGGAGAAGATATCGTAGGAACGCTCACCTCTGCCTGTCTGTTCAATAACATAAGGTATCATAGTCATATCAATACTCATATTATCCTCCTTAACACCGTTTTAATGGTACGGTCACCATATTAACAAAAATTGCCGGCACCGATAGATGCCGGCAACCATAGTGTGAACAAAAGTAAAGTTTTATAATCAATTATTCAGCATCTTTGGTGTTTTCTTCAGTAGTCTTTTTGGCGGTTGACTTCTTGGCAGCCGGCTTTTTGGCTGCGGTTTTCTTTGCGGCGGGCTTTTTCTCAGTCTTAGCATCCACCTCAGTAATTACCGCACTTTCCTTAACAAGGTCTAAAGCTTTGTTAACAGCTAAGTCTTTGGAAATTTCTTCTGCAGGAACAGCAGCTTTTACCTGTTCTGCTTCCATACCGTAATCCTTAGCCATCTTTTCAATCTGCTCGTTAATTTCTTCCTCTGTAGCCTCAATCTTTTCGAGTTCTACGATTTTTTCAAGAGCAAGTCTGAACTTAACCTG
>JAFVTZ010000180.1 GCA_017502965.1 Clostridia bacterium | reverse complement strand
GCTTACTATATCACAATGCCCAAAATGTATAAAGTTAACCTCACAGGAAAACTGAATCCCTTTGTTACAGCAAAGGATATAAGCCTTGAAATTCTCCGTATACTGTCGGTTAAAGGCGGTGTTGGTGCTATAATTGAATGGGGCGGCGAGGGAATTAAAACTCTTTCTGTTCCCGAGCGTGCTACCATTACCAATATGGGTACAGAACTTGGAGCAACAACCTCAATTTTCCCGTCTGACGAGATAACAAAGGCTTTCCTTGAAGCAGAGGGCAGAGGAGAAGATTATGTAGAACTCTCAAGCGACCCTGATGCAGTTTACGATAAAGTTATAGATATAAATCTTTCAGAGTTAAAACCGCTTATTGCCTGTCCGCACAGTCCTGATAATATCGTTACAGTTGAATCGTTAAAGGGCACTAAGGTAGATCAGGTTTGCATTGGCTCTTGTACTAATTCTTCTTTACTTGATATGCTCAAAGTTGCCGCACTTTTAAAGGGCAAAGTAATCGACCCGATGGTAAGCCTTTCGATTTCTCCCGGTTCAAAGCAGGTGCTTAAAATGCTTGCTGACTGCGGTGCTCTTACCGATATTTTAGCCAGCGGTGCGAGACTTCTTGAGTGTGCCTGCGGTCCTTGTATCGGTATGGGATTTTCGCCGAATTCGGGCGGTGTATCGCTCAGAACATTCAACCGTAATTTTGAAGGCAGAAGCGGTACTGCTGACGGTCAGGTTTATCTTGTTTCCCCCGAAACTGCTGTTGCTGCAGCACTTACAGGTGAAATCACCGACCCGAGATTACTCGGCACAATGCCTGAAATCAAAATGCCAGAAAAATTCGTTATTGATGACAGCGCTGTTATCGCCCCTGCAAGTCCTGAAGAGGCAGAGAGTTTAGAGGTGATGCGCGGTCCTAACATTAAACCTTTCCCGACCGAAATTCCTCAGGAAGACACTTTGACCGCAGAAATCGGCTTAAAGGTTGGCGATAATATCACAACCGACCATATTATGCCTGCAGGCGCTAAGATTTTGCCTTACCGTTCTAATATTCCTCATTTATCACAGTTCTGTTTCGGTGTTTGCGATACCTCTTTCCCGGAGCGCGCTAAAAACTTAGGCAGAAGTATAATTGTAGGCGGTAGTAACTACGGTCAGGGTTCATCCCGTGAACACGCAGCACTTGTTCCTATGTATTTAGGCGTTCGTGCGGTTATCACCAAGAGTTTTGCCCGTATCCATGTAGCAAACCTTATAAATGCAGGTATTATGCCTTTGACATTCAAAAACCCTGATGATTACGATAAACTTTCTCAGGGAGATAAACTCACCCTCAGTAATGTTTTTGAGGGTATGGATAAAGGCGAAATCACCTTAAAAAATGAAACCACAGGCGAAAGTTTTGCACTTTCTGTATCGTTTACAGAAAGACAGAAAGCCATTTTAAAGGCTGGCGGTCTTTTAAGTTACACTAAAAAAGGAGAATAATTATGGAAAACTATGTAAATGCAGCGGTTGAGCAGTTTCGCTCAATTTTAGAAGAGCAGATTGCGCGTCAGCGCAAAATGGAGCAGGATAAGGCTTACACAGATTATAAAAAACTTGATAAAATTATAATCGGTGTTTGCGGTGGCGACGGTATAGGCCCGATTATTTCGGCTGAATCTGTCAGAGTTCTTGAGTTTATCCTCAAAGACGAAATCAAGGCGGGCAAGGTTGAAATCCGCACTATTGAAGGTCTTACCATCGAAAACAGAATTGCTCACAACAAGGCTATTCCCGATGATGTTCTGGCTGAAATCAAGGCTTGTAATGTAATTTTAAAAGCTCCTACAACAACCCTTAAGGGCGGAACACTTGAGAGCGCAAACGTTGCGATGCGCCGTGAACTTGACCTTTATGCAAACGTTCGCCCTGTTGCAGTTCCTGAAGACGGTATCGACTGGACATTCTTCCGTGAAAACACAGAGGGTGAGTATGTTTTGGGCTCACGCGGTGTTGAAATTCCTGATACTCTGGCTTTTGACTTTAAGGTTACTACCAATGAGGGTACAAAGCGTATTGCCCGCGCGGCTTTTGAATATGCAAAGAATAACGGCAAAACCAATGTTGCTATAGTTACAAAAGCAAACATTATGAAAAAGACCGACGGTAAGTTCTCTGAACTCTGCCATGAGGTTGCAAAGGATTACCCCGGTATTGAGGCAGAAGACTGGTATATTGACATTATGACCGCAAACCTCGTTAACCCCAGAGTTCGCTCTAAATTTCAGGTTATTCTTCTTCCTAATCTTTACGGCGATATCATTACCGACGAGGCGGCTCAGCTTCAGGGCGGTGTTGGTACTGCAGGAAGCGCAAACCTCGGTGATGTTTATTCAATGTTTGAGGCTATTCACGGCTCTGCTCCCCGTATGATGGAAGAGGGCAGAGGTATGTATGCTAACCCGACAAGTATGTTAAAGGCAAGCGAAATGATGCTTCGCCATATCGGTTTCACAGAATATGCCGATAAACTTGACAAGGCTCTCCATATCTGCACAGAAGTTGAGCCTAAATATGTAATAACCGGCAGAAGCGACGGTGCCACCTGCTCTGAACTCGGCGATTACATTATGGAAACTATTGAAAAACTTTAAGTTTTATTATTATGCCATAAAAACAAAGCGACTGTCTTTTTTTAGAAGACAGTCGCTTTGTTGCATAAAATTGAAATTATATTTAAGTTTTATTACATAAAATTTTAATACTCGCTAAAGATATACCGCTTAGCGGAAATGGAGCTATATAAGTATCGGCAATCGAAAAGATAATATAATTGATTACAAAACCAACCGAGAGAATAACTGGAAAAATTGCAAAAAAGTAAATTGCGAATTTTAAAAATTTAGAGTTAGGGTTATTATTTGTGTTAAATTTAAATAATACTTTGAAAAATAAATAAGAAATTTCAAACAAAACCCAAGATATTGCAATAATTCCAAGTGTTTCGGTTTTTTGGTTTAATCCGCGGATAAGCCAAAACAAACTGTAAAAAAGAAGATAACACAAAATTATTAAACTTGAAATGATGTATTTTTTGTTTTTGAAATCTAACATAATATCATTTCTCCTTATCGTATATTATAACTTTTTTCTTATTTTTTGTCAATTAAAGTATATTACAAAAAGTAACTGCATATTTTACTTGTATTTATGCCAATAATGTTATATAATTATATGGAATATAATTGTATAAAGGAGCAGTGTGTTCTTTGCTTAGAAGTTTATTATCAGGCGGTATTGGATTTACCGATGTTATTATTTATATTCTGTCATCCCTTGCGGTTATACTGCTTACAATGCCTGTGCACGAATTTGCTCACGGGTTTGCTGCGGTGAAACTTGGGGATAATACTCCAAAATGGCAGGGAAGACTGACTCTTAACCCTTTTGCCCATATTGATTATGTCGGAGCATTATGTATTTTGCTTTTCGGTTTCGGTTGGGCAAGACCTGTGCAGGTGAATCAGAATAATTTCAGAAACCCGAAACGCGATATGGCAATAACCGCTTTTGCAGGACCTTTTTCAAATCTTATTGTAGCGCTTATTGCGATGTTGCTTTGCAATATTTGTCTGTTGGTTTTTTCTTCCTTTTCTCTTGGAATAATTTATTATGTTGCAATCTTTTTCAATTGGGTTGCTTTTATAAATGTAAGCCTTGCGGTGTTTAATCTTATACCCATTCCTCCGCTTGATGGCTCCCGCATTTTATCAGCCGTTTTGCCTTACAGAACATATTATAGACTTATGCAGTATGAGAGATATATCTATTTCGGGCTGCTTGCGCTTTTGTGGATAGGTGTTTTGGATATCCCTCTTGATTTTCTTACAAGCAAAGTCTTTGGCGGTATAAGCTATATCGCATCATTACCTTTTGGATTTTTAAGGTGATTAAATGGAAAACACATTATGTTATAAACTTGAGGGTTTTGAGGGTCCTTTAGACCTGCTTTTGCAACTCATAGCCAGAAATAAATTTAATATTTATGACATTCCTCTGACAGAACTTATCGACCAGTATTTAGAGCAGATAAAACTTTTTCAGCAGGAAGAAATGGAACTTTCAAGCGATTTTCTTGAAATGGCGTCAAGGCTTCTGTATATCAAAACGGTCAGTTTATTGCCGAAACACGATGAAATAGTTAAACTTAAAGAGGAACTGACAGGCGAACTGCTTGAATATATGGTTTGTCAGCAGGTGGCACGTGAACTTGGGACTATGCAGGGCGGACTTGACCGTTATATCAAAGCACCATCCGATTATGATTTTGACAAGACTTATGAACTTGTTCACCCTAGTGACGTTATTTATCTTTCCTATCTTGCCGCTGTTGGCAGAGGAAAGCGGAAATTGCCGCCCTCTACTGCACCTTTTACAAAGATAGTTGCCAAAAAGATAGTTGCAGTTTCAACCAAAATAGTTTTTGTTATCCGAAATCTCTGGGGCGGCGGCAGAAAGAAACTGTCAGCGCTTTATAAAACCGCTAACAGCCGTTCGGAACTTGTGGCAACATTTCTGGCTGTTTTGGAACTTTGCAAGGCAAACCGCGTGCGTATAGACGGGGACAGCGAAAACCAAGAAATTACTCTGATTAAGGGGCATAAAAACAGATGAAAAATGAAGATTTAATAAGGGCTTTTGAAGCGGTGCTTTTTGCAGGTGGCGAGCCTATCAGCATAGAACGCTTTTCGCAGGTTTTTGATATAACTCCCGAAGAAGTTGTGGATGTTATGGAAAAACTCGAAAAGAAGATGAAAAAGCAAAACAGCGGTCTTGAACTTTTAAGACTTGAAAACACATATCAGTTAGCAACAAAGGCAGAATTTGCCGAGTATATAAAAAAAGCCTTCGACCTCAGGCGCAGAACACCGCTTTCTCCTGCGGCTTTAGAGGTTTTGGCGGTTATTGCTTATAATCAGCCTGTAACCCGCTCATTTATAGAGCAGGTAAGAGGGGTTGACTGTTCGGGCGTTGTTGCAACCCTTGTTGAAAAAGGACTTATTGAAGAGCGTGGCAGACTTGAACTTCCCGGCAAACCTCTGCTTTACGGCACTACAAAGAATTTCCTCAGGTGTTTTAGCATCAACGATTTGAGTGAGTTGCCCGAAATCCCCAAAACAGGCGAAGAGGTTAACGATCTTGGTGAACAACTCGAAATCACTGAAGAAGTAACTTCGGAGGCGGCAGAGTGAAAACAGCCCTTATAATAATCGGTGTAATACTGCTCTTATTAGCCGCCGTTTTATTCTTGCCGATTTCGGTGAATATAAAATTCAAAGATGATTTCTTTCTGAAATTCAGGTTTGCAGGAATTAAATTTTTTGAGATAGAGCCAAAGGAAGATATCAAAAAAAAGCCTTCTGCTGACAAGATGAGCGATAAAAAGGCAGAAAATGAAGTTGTAACTGCTTCAAAGCGGATTTTTTCAACCCTCAAAGAAAAATACGGTTTTTCGGGTGCTGTCAAGGAAATTTTGCGGTTTGCAAACGATGTCCTTTCACATATAAAAAGTCTTTTGAGGAATATTAGAATTAAAAGGGTGTGTCTGGATATAACTGTTGCCGCAGAAGATGCCGCTTTAACCGCTATTGAATACGGCGCGGTTTGTGCGGCGGTTTATCCTGTAACAGCGGCACTGTCTATCTGTGCGAAAATCGGTTTGAGGCAAATAAATGTCAGAAGCGATTTTGAGGGCAAACAACCCGATTTCTGGTTTGAGGCAACGGTTAGTATGAATATTTTCAGTCTGCTTATTGCCGCAGTTAAAACCTATTCAGAATATAAAAAATTCACAGTAAGGAATGAATTACAATGAGTGAAAGTAATATAAAAGGAATTATGGATGTCACAATGGAAAAACTCAGGACTATGGTTGATGCCGATGTTATAACCGGCACTCCTGTAGAGGTAGGGGATATAACCCTTATTCCGGTTTCTAAAGTTGCATTCGGACTTGCAACCGGCGGCAGTGATTTTCCATCTAAAAGCGGAAATCAACTTTTCGGCGGTGGCGGCGGTGCAGGTGTTACCGTGTCGCCTATAGCATTTATAGTTATTTCAAACGGCAATGTTAAAATGCTGCCTGTTTATAACGAACTTTCCACAGTGGAAAAAGCAATAAATATGGCACCCGAAATAATTGATAAAGCAAAAGAACTTTTCCCTAAAAAGGAAAATCAGGAAAATTAAGTAATAAAATCACCTCTCCTTAAATAAAATTAGGTGAGGTGTTGGCTTTGAAAAGGATAGTTTGCTTGATTTTATGTTTTGCGGTTTTGTGTCTTCCAATTTATGTTTCTGCTTTGAGTACATCTGCTAAAGCGGCTATACTCATAAACGGAGACACGGGCGAGATAATTTATGAGCAAAACGCAAACGCGCGGCTTCCAATGGCGAGCACCACCAAGATTATGACCGCTTTACTGCTTTGTGAACACGGTGATTTTGAAAGAGAAATTACCGTAACGGCTGAGATGCTGAGAGTAGAGGGGTCTTCTATGGGACTGCTTGCAGGTGATAAGGTAACTCTTCACGATTTGCTTTACGGTATGCTTTTAGCCTCGGGCAACGATGCTGCAAATGTTACGGCTTATGTGATTGGCAAAACGGTTGACGGTTTTGTAAAAATGATGAACCAAAAAGCCGCAAGTTTAGGTCTTGAAAATACCCATTTCAACACCCCTTCAGGGCTTGACGGAGAAAGTCATTATACTACCGCCCGTGACCTTGCAACCTTGACTCGCTACGCTATGCAGAATGAGGAGTTTGCAAAAGCGGCAGGCTCTAAATCGGCAACCCTTTGCTACGGAAATCCGCCTTATAAGAGAACACTTTCTAATCATAATAAACTGCTTGGCAGTTTCGAAGATGCAGTGGGAGTTAAAACGGGTTTCACCAAGAAAGCAGGCAGATGTCTTGTTTCTGCCGCAAAGAAAGACGGCAAATTTGTTATAGCGGTAACTCTTAATGACCCTGACGATTGGGCGGACCATAAAAAACTTTTGCAGTACGGTCTTGAAAAGGTCGTTCTGACCGAAATTGTACCCGAAAAGGCAACCTATTCAGTGCCTGTTGTGGGTGCGGATACATGCTTTTTAGAAATAAAGACGGAAGCCTATATTTTCAGCGCAATGGAAGAAAAGGATGTTTATTGCGAAATAAATCTTCCGAAATTTGTTTATGCCCCTGTAAGTAAGGGGGAGGCAATTGGAAGTATTGTTTATAAACAAGGCGATACAGTTATTGCTAAAAAAGAACTCTG
>JAFVTZ010000179.1 GCA_017502965.1 Clostridia bacterium | reverse complement strand
TTTTATGATAAGAAGACGCAGAAATCCTAAAAGATATGTTTTGATTTTTACGGCGGTTTTGCTGATTTTTTCGGTTCTTTCGGGTGTTACATATTTCTGGATGCAACCTGTTATTTTAAGGTATGCAGTGAGTATTGCCGAAACAATTATGCTTAATTCTGCCAACAATGCGATAATTGCAATATTAGAGGAGAATAATATTTCCTATGACGACATTGTGATTTTAACCTCAAATAATGACGGCTATGTTACAAGTCTTGAAATTGATATTTATAAAGTAAATAACCTTAAAAGCCGCATTTCAAACAAAACGGCTGAACTTATTGAAAAAGAGGAGTTTTACAAGGTTGGTGTGCCTGTAGGAACATTTCTCGGGAATACTTATACTGCAGGTATCGGACCTAAACTCAAATTCAATATGCAACTGACAACTACTGCTGTGGTTGATTTCAGCCACGAATTCAAAGCCGCAGGAATAAATCAGGTGCTACACATTATAAATGTGAATATTGATATAAACGGCAGTTTCGTTGTTGCGGGGACTAATCAGGGTATAACCGCATCAACCTCTGCAATAGCGGCGCAGACCGTTATAGTAGGAAAATCGCCCGATGCGTTTACAAATGTTATTGAAAGCGCTCAAGATAATACTGGCGGTCTTATAAACGATTACGGAGCAATTATAGAATATTAAAGGAGATTTATATGGAAGTTACAGAAGCAAAAAAGCGGATTGAAGAACTGAGTGACCTTTTAAAGTATCATAATATTAAATACTATATTGAGGATTCTCCCGAAATAGAGGATTTTGAATATGATGCCTTGCTTCGTGAACTCGAAAATCTTGAAAACGAGTTTCCGCAATTCAAAAAGGAAGATTCTCCGACCCAAAATGTAGGGGGAGCGGCTTTAAGACTTTTCACTCCTGTTGAACACACGGTAAAAATGGAAAGTCTCCAGGATGTTTTCAGTTTTGAAGAACTGCGCGGTTTTGCAGAAAAAATAGATTTATCTAAGACAAAGTTTTCGGTTGAGCCTAAAATTGACGGTCTTTCGGTTTCTCTTGAATATAGAGACGGGTTGTTTTTCCGCGGCTCTACAAGAGGTGACGGGGTTACAGGTGAGGATGTCACCGCAAACCTTTTGCAGATAAAAGATATCCCGAAATCTATAGATTTTAAAGGTGAACTCGAAGTGAGAGGCGAGGTATATATGCCTCAGGAAAGTTTTATAAAACTTCGTGAAAGACAGGAGTTATTAGGCGAAGCCCCTGCTAAAAACCCGAGAAATGCTGCCGCAGGCTCACTTAGACAGAAAAATCCTAAAGTGACAGCCGAAAGAGAACTCAGTATATTTGTATTTAATGTTCAGAGAATTTCTGATAAGGAATTTGTATCCCACATTGAAACCCTTGATTTTTTGAAAAATCTGGGCTTTAGTATTTTGCCGACCTATAAATCCTGCGATACTGTTGATGAAGTTATAGCCGAAATTGAGCGGATTGGAAATTCCAGAGGCAATTTGCCTTACGATATTGACGGGGCGGTTGTAAAAGCCGATAATCTTGCCTACAGACAGGAAATGGGAAGCACTTCAAAATTCCCGAAATGGGCAGCGGCTTTTAAATATCCGCCCGAAGAAAAACAGACTGTTTTAAAAGAAATTGAAATAGCAGTAGGAAGAACGGGTGCTTTGACACCTACAGCCATTTTCGAGCCGATAACACTTGCTGGAACTACTGTCAGCAGAGCAACTCTCCACAATGAAGATTTTATAACCTCTAAGCAGATAGGTATAGGAGACACAATAATTGTCAGAAAAGCGGGGGATATAATACCCGAAGTTCTGGCTGTGGCAGAGCATTGCGAAAATTCGGAAGTTTTCACAATGCCCCTGATATGTCCGTCCTGCGGCAGTCCTGTTTTCAGGGAAGAGGGCGAAGCGGTTATTCGCTGCACTAATGCGGACTGTCCTGCTCAGGCGTTAAGGCATCTTATCCACTTTACTTCGCGTGATGCTATGGATATTGAGGGGTTAGGACCTGCAGTTTTAGAGCAACTTTCAAATGCGGGGCTTATTCATAATATAGTCGACCTTTATGAACTTGACTACGATGAGGTTGCAAAACTTGACCGCACAGGCGAGAAAACTGTTGCAAATCTTAAAAATGCTATCGAATCATCAAAAGAAAACGATTTGTCAAGACTTATTTTCGCTTTTGGAATAAGGCATATAGGAGCTAAAGCGGCAAAACTTATATCGGAGCATTTTGGGGATATAGATTCAGTAATTAACGCCAAAAAGTCGGATTTTGAAAATATTGAAGGCTTTGGAAGTATTATGGCCGCCTCTGCAGAGGAGTTTTTCTCTCTCGGCGAAACAAAGTCGATGATTGAAAGACTGAAAGAACTTGGTGTCAATACAAAATCTTTAAAAGAGGTTAAGGACAACCGCTTTACAGGTAAAACCTTTGTTCTTACAGGAACGCTTCCTACTATGAACAGAAGCGAAGCCTCGGCTATAATAGAAAGTTTCGGCGGAAAAACCTCATCATCTGTTTCAAAAAAGACCGACTATGTTTTAGCAGGCGAGGAAGCGGGAAGTAAACTCGATAAAGCAAACAAACTCGGCATTTTGGTTATAAGCGAAGAAGAATTTAAAGAAATGATAAAATAAATATTGACATTATACTGTCAGTATCATAAAATGATAATGTCTTCAGGGCGAGGTGCAATTCCTCACCGGCGGAATGATGAAGTTCTATAATACAATTCAGGTTTATCAGAAAAAATCGCTATCATTTTTGCCGAAAAGCCTTGAAATACGTCAGTATTTCTGCTTTTTTCGTCTTCAATGCTAACGATTTTTTGTACTGAAAAATTGCAAAACACTTAAGTTTGAAATTTTTTATGGTAGACGCGACAAAAACATGTGGCTATACATATTGTATGCCACATGTTTTAAACAAAGTATACCTTTAAAAATTTAAACTTAAGCTGAACTTTATTATAGAATTTCATCATACAGCCCGCGAGCCTTAAAAAGGTTGATTTGGTGAAATTCCAAAGCCGACGGTACAGTCCGGATGAAAGAAGATTTGCAAGTTTTGCATTATTTTGCCCTGTCGTAAAGACAGGGCTTTTTGTTTTGGGGGAATTTATATGGATAAAACAGTTCTTAGAAAATTTGCTGTAAGCGGTATATTCGGAGCACTCGGTTTTGTGTTGATGTTGCTCGAATTTCCGTTACCTTTTATTATACCGCCGTTTATAAAACTTGATTTTTCTGAAATTCCCGCACTTATTGCATCTTTTGCTTACGGACCGTTATACGGAATTTTAGTTTGCGC
>JAFVTZ010000178.1 GCA_017502965.1 Clostridia bacterium | reverse complement strand
CTTTCAGAAATCTTCTGAGGGACAAGAGAATAGTTCCTGCAAAGGGCACACAGGGGTAGCAGGTTACAAGAATTGTAGTAGGAAGGCTTGCAGACCTGCCCATAGTTTCTACATACCATGTAACCATTAGAGGCAAGGTTATGGTTGAAACAATAAGCAGACAGAAAAATATATTTGTAAGAAAAAGTGAGATTTTGGCAGGTTTTAAATTATCCATAAAATCGACTCCATAGTTTTTAATATATAATTACTATACACCAATTTTTGCTATTTGTAAATGAAATTTTGTAAGGCGGTGGTTGTTTGTTGGAATATATCGGTAAAAGACCGATGCTTCTTTGCGGTATATTATCAGTTATTTGTGCCGCCGCGGCATTCTATTTCAGAACATTGTTTATAATTATATGTATTCTTATACCCTTGATTTTAGCATTGATGATTATTTTTAAAGTAAAAGCGCAGTTATTGGTTTCGGCTTTGCTGACGGTTATTTTGCTGTTTTCCTGTATAAGTACGGTGGGGGACATAAACCGCTTTAATGAATCAGATGTCCTGAATAAAAAGGCTGATATTTGCGTATGCGATATTACTTACGAAAGCACAGAATATTCTTCTGCCAAAGTCGAGGTGACAGACGGAGAAATAGAAAAGGGAACTAAACTGTCTGTTACATATAAAGAAAAACTTTATGTCGGGCAGACAGTTGAAGCGGATATTACCGCGAAAGCAGTAGACAGCAAATACAAAGAATATTATTATGCAGAAGAAATATATCTCAAAGGCAGTATAAAGAATATAACACCCATTGATGGCAAAGACGATTTTGTATTAAAAATCTCGCAAAAGATACGTGATTATATAAAGGAAACTTTATTTTCGAAAATTTCTTATCCGAGTGCTGCAACCCTTTGCGCTATAATATTCGGGGATAACAGTTATTTTACAAATGAGTTTTATTCAAATGTAAAGGGAGCGGGTGTCAGCCATGTTATGGTGGTTTCGGGAATGCATCTTTCGGTACTTGTTCTGTTTTTTACAAAACTCACCGAATTGATAGCATACAACCGCTATTTTAAAGCATTTGTGATTTTGTTGATATCTATCTGTCTTACAGCGATTTGCGGATTCACAATGTCAATGCTAAGAGCGGGTTTCACTTATGCGCTGATTGCTTTGTCGCTTATTATTGACAGACAGTATAACCCTGAAAATGTGCTTGGAGCGGCGGTCACTTTTATACTGATAGATTCTCCCAATGCGGTTTTAAGCGGCGCATTTCAGTTGTCGGTGGCGGCAACTTTCGGTATTTTAGCGATAGCATCTCCTATTATGAATTACATAAGAGAAAGAGAACTGATAGAAAAACTGTGGCTCAGGGAGTTTGTTAATTCACTTATAGTCACCCTCAGTGCGCTTATAATGACCCTGCCAATAACCATAAAACTGTTTGGTTATGTTTCGAATGTGGCACTAATCACAAACTTCCTGATTTCTTATGCTGTGACTATGGCTTTAAGTCTTGGCATTATCGCCTTAATTACGAATCTTATTCTGCCGGTTATTGCAGATGCAGTTTTTATTCTTCTTGACCTTATAACAAATTATATAAACACAGTTATAAATATATTCGGAAGTAAAAGTTTTTCTGTGACGGTTTTGCCTGAATTTTTCTGGATTATAGCAGTTTTAATTATAATTGCGGTATTTTGGATATTGCTTGCTTGTAAAAAGCGAAGATATATGTTAAAATTAAAAGAAATTGATGAGAAGATATTAAATGAAAGCGGGAAAGGTAGAAGATGGCAGCAGTTTTTGAAGAGGCTTTAAAAAAGAATTTATCAAAAGGCGAACTTTTGCCTGTTTATATCCTTTTCGGTCAAGACGGATATCTCAAAAAGAATTATTCTGATAAAATCGGGGCTAAAATAGCAGAGCCTGACGATATTTTTAATTACTGCAGGTTCACAGCCGACAGTGATTTGCAGGAAATTTACGATGCGGTTTTGCAGTTGCCTTTTATGGGTGATAAAAAGTTTGTTGAACTTTACGATTTTGATTTTGAGCACTGCGCAAAGTCTGAACTTGACCGTATGTGCGAACTTCTTTCAGAAGTTCCCGATACAACTGTTTTTGTTCTGCGGTTTGACAGTGTTGAATTCGATTTTAAAAAGAGTTCAAAATTTAAAAAACTTGTAACTGCGGCTGAAAAATCGGGTGGAATGGCGGTAAATCTTGACCACAGAAAAACTCCCGAACTTGTTAAGATGCTGGTTGACGGGGCTTCAAAAAGAGGCTGCAAAATGGAATCTTCTGCGGCAAGATATCTTGTTGAAACTGCAGGGGACGATATAAGTCTTCTGCAAAACGAACTTATAAAACTTTGCGCTTTTGCAAACGGAAATGTTATAACATCTGATACGGTTGATAAAGTTTCGGTTAAAACGGTCGAGGCGTCTGTATATAATCTTTCAAAATTCATTCTGGATTCAAACACATCGGCTGCAATAGCCTGCCTTGATGAACTGTTTTTTATGCGGATTGAACCGATTATTATTCTTTATACGGTCTCTTCGGTTTATGTGGATATGCTCCGCGTTTTTGCCGCAAAACAGCAGGGTGAGCCGCTTTCGGCAGTGGCACAGAAATTCGGCTATAAAGGTCGGGAATTTTTGCTCGAAAAAGCAGGAACAAATCTCAGGAAATTTGATTTTAATAAAATAAATCTCAGTTTATCTGCTGTAATGGAAGCCGACCGCTCGCTTAAATCTTTCGGTGCTGATGCGAGAACTGTTCTGGAGCAACTTATAATAAGGCTTATATATATTGCGGCAAAGGGTGAAACGGTTGATTAAGGTAGACAGACCGATAATTGTTGAAGGGAAATACGATAAAATAACCCTTGAAAATGTTGTAGATTCGCTTATAATCCCTACTGACGGTTTCGGGATTTTTAAAAACAAAGAAAAATGCGAAATGATACGCGCTTTAGCATCACGACAGGGACTTATCGTGATGACCGACAGCGATGAGGCAGGCAGTGTTATCAGAGGTTATATAAAGAAAATTGCAGGCAACTGCGATATTATAAATGTATATGTTCCGTGTCTCAGCGGAAAAGAAAAGCGAAAAACAAAACCTTCAAAACAAGGGCTTTTGGGGGTTGAGGGTATGACAAAAGATGTAATTGAAAAGGCGCTGTTAAAAAGTGGTGTGCTTTGCAGTAAAGAAAAGAATGATACCGAGAAGATAACAAAACTTGATATGTTTGAGGCAGGTCTTTCGGGCGGCGGAGATTCAAAGGCTAAAAGGCAGAGTTTTCTTGGTCTGATAGGTCTTCCGAAGACCTTGTCGGCTAATGCTATGCTTGATGTACTTAATAATATTTACAGTTTAAAAGAATTCTGGGCGGTGGTAGAAAAATGGCACGGGCAAGAGGACAAAAATTAAAAATTCTTTATATTCTTGATATTTTAAAACGCTACAGCGATGAAGAAAATCCGCTCAATGCTTCTGATATAGCAGAAAAATTGGCAGAGTATTCTATAACTGCGGAAAGAAAATCGGTTTATGACGATATTGCCGCCCTTGAAGAATACGGTTGTGATATTATAAAAACGGGAAGTCCTAAAAAAGGATGGTTTATCGGAAGCCGCGAGTTTGAAGTGCCTGAAATTTATCTGCTTTGCGATGCGGTGAGGTCTGCAAGATTTATAAGTGCCAAGAAAACTCGAGAACTTATTTCAAAACTCGAACTTATGATGAGTGTTTACAAGGCTAAGAAAAGAGATAAAGTTTTCTTTGAAACTGCGGATAAATCAGGAAATGAGAGCGTTTATTACAGTATTGATAAAATAACTTCTGCAATAGATAACAAAAAGCAGATAAAAATAGGCTATTCAAGACGCGGCATTTCTGAGGACAGAGAGGTTGTGCGCCAGAGCAAAGAAATGGTAATAAATCCTTATGCGCTGACATGGCAGGATGACTGTTATTATCTTATAGGAAACCACGCAAAATACGATAATCTTATTCACCTTCGGCTTGACCGTATAAGTTCGGTTGAGGAACTTCGGGAAAAAGCAAGGCATTTCAGCGAGGTTT
>JAFVTZ010000177.1 GCA_017502965.1 Clostridia bacterium | reverse complement strand
TAACATCGAGTTGTTCGGCAGAAATCGCTGTAGGAGTGCCTCCCCCTATGTAAACCGTTTCAAGTCTTAGTTTATTGTCTATAGCAGTTTTTGCGGTGATTTCAAGTTCTTTGCAAAGGTTTTCAACATACTGCGGAATAAGTTTTTTCGCCTGTTCCACCGAATGGGAAACAAAGGAACAGTAAGAACATCTTGACGGGCAAAAAGGAATTGAAATATAAAGACTAAAAGAATCGGGCTTTGATAGGGATGTAATCTCCCCTTCTCCTTTAACAGCCGCTTTGCATAGTTCTATTTTTTTATCACTCACAAAAAGTGAATTTTTAAAATAATCCTCGGTTTTATCAATACCGTCAGATTTAGAAAGTCTCGAAAAAAGTTTTGCAGGTCTAACCCCTGTAAGCAGTCCCCACTGAGGTTTATAGCAAAAGGCTTCTGTAAGACATTTAAAAAGCGCAGTTGCAAGTTTTAATTCTTCTTCCTTTTTAATATCAGTTAAAGACCTGTCAACATTTTCAGAAAATGAGTAAATTTTTCGGTCAATATAAAGTTCTGCAGTTGCTGTATAATCACAAAGTTTTGTAACAGCACAGCAGTCAGAAATCTGCAAAGTATCGAAAAATTCAATCTTTTCAAAAGGCAGAAAAATTCTTATAAGTTTTTCAAGTTCGTATTTATATGAATGACCGATAAGACAAAGATTCATAACATTTCCTTAAATAAATGGATTATAGATTTTTTCGTGTTCTATATTTGTTTCAGGGCCGTGACCTGAAAGCACCCTTATATTACCGTCAAGGTTTAATAATCTGCTCAGAGATTTCATCATATCAAAATGATTACTCTTTGGAAAATCAGTTCTGCCGATAGATTCATAAAATAAGGTATCGCCTGCAAATAAAACATTGTCGGTAAGATAGCAAACAGAACCTACAGTATGCCCGGGAGTATGCAAAACTTTTATATTTACATCTCCGACAGAAAATTCCTCACCGTCACTAAAGGTTATATCTGCAGAAAAAGGCGGTATATGAGCGTGAAACCTATCTGACAGGTTTACAGCAGGGTCAGATAAATCCGCATTGTCAAACTCGCCAACGCCAATTTTAACCCCTGTGTTTTCTCTCAGAAATGGAGCGGCACCGATATGGTCAAAATGCGCGTGAGTTAAAAGTATTAGCCTTTCTTTATCACTGTTTTGTAAAAGAAAATCATCAACAGCCGCCGATTTGAATGCAGGGTCAATTACAATTGCCGCTTTATCTGTAGAAACAAGATAGCAATTAGTGTGAATATGACCGAGTACAAGTGTTTTAATTTCCATTTTTGCTCCAGATATCCGTATCGTAAATTATAGTAACAGGCCCATCGTTTATGAGGGAAACCTTCATATCAGCGCCGAAAACTCCCTCATCAACCTTTTTAACTCCGAGTTCACGCAAACACTGACAGTAGTGTTTATAGAGTTTTTCTGCGGCAACAGGCTCCATGGCATTTATGAAAGAAGGACGGTTGCCTTTTTTTACATCAGCGCAAAGTGTAAACTGAGAAATTGCAAGAATCTCACCGTCAATATCGAGTACTGAGAGATTCATTTTATCGTTTTCGTCGCAAAAAATACGCAGATTAGCGGTTTTTCTTGCTAATAACTCGGCATCTGCCTCGGTATCTCCCTCGGCGGCACCGAAAAGCACCATAAAGCCTTGTCTACACTTGCCGACACATTTTTCGTCTACAGTGACAAAGGCTTCTGAAACTCTTTGTATAACAGCCTTCATTATTACTGATTTATCCTTTCTACATGGTAAGCACCCTGAATTTTTTCAATTCGGGAAATAATGCTGCGCAAGTGTTCAACACTTTCAGCACTTATTGAAACAACAACCACACAGTTGCCTTCCTTAGTTTCGCGTGCATTTATGCTGTGAACAGGAACACGCATATTGTTAATAGCATTCATCACATCAATTACAATGCCTTCTCTGTTAATAAACATAGCCTGAATTGTAGATGTGAAAGACTCGGTCTTGTTGCCGCTCCAATAAGCGGTTATCCAGCGGTCAGGTTCCTGAGCCTTTGAAATATCGTGAGGCACATTGTTGCAGTCTCTCTTATGAATGGAAACACCGTGACCTCTTGTTATAAAGCCGATAATTTCGTCACCGGGAAGCGGCGCACAGCATTTTGAAAGTTTGATAAGACAGTTGTCAATACCCTCAACAATAACCCCGTCACCCGATTTTGCACGCTTGCTTTCATTTATCGGAACAATTTCAGGAGTTTTCGCGGCGGCATTCTTGCGAGAGAAATCATCTTTAATTCTCGGTACAATTTTAGAAAGCTGAAGTCCACCGTAACCGATAGCGGCATAAAATTCTTCGCTGTTCGCAAGTCGACATTTGCGAGCAAGTTCTTCTATAAGCGGCTCGAATTCATCTTCGGGAATTTCAACCCCGCTGCGCCTGAGTTCGCGTTCAAGATCCGACTTGCCTGCGGCAATATTTTCTGCTCTCTTTTCCTTTTTAAACCATGAGCGTATCTTGGCTTTTGCCTGAGAAGTAACCGCAATATTAAGCCAATCTCTGCTTGGTCCGTGGCCTGCCTGATTGGTGGTAAGAATTTCAATTACTTCGCCTGTTTTAACTTCGTGGTTGATAGGAACAATTTTGCCGTCTGCCTTTGCACCCACCATTCTGACACCGACGGCCGAATGTATCGCAAAAGCGAAATCTACAACAGTTGCCCCCACAGGCAGATTTATAACATCACCTTTAGGAGTAACAGCAAAAACATCTTCCTGAGAAAGGTCTACCTTAATGCTTCTGACAATATCGGTAGCATCGGCGGCAGTTTCCTGATTTTCGAGTATCTGCCTTATCCACGCAAGACGGTCTTCCATTTTCTTGTCGTTTTCGGTAATACCTTCTTTGTATTTCCAGTGAGCCGCAATACCGAACTCTGCAGTATGATGCATCTCAAAGGTTCTTATCTGAATTTCAAAAGGTATTCCCGCACGGCTGATGACAGTTGTGTGGAGCGACTGATACATATTCGGTTTCGGGGTTGAAATATAGTCTTTGAAACGGTTTGGAATAGGTCTGAACATATCGTGCATAATTCCGAGTATGTTATAACATTCCGCAACAGTATCAGCGATTATTCTGATGGCATAAACATCATAAATTTCATCGAAATTTTTACCCTGAACATACATTTTGCGGTAAATTCCGTGAATTGACTTTATTCTTCCCTGAAAAGAAAGTTTAGAAGAAGGCATTTCTTCAGCAAGCCTTTTTGCAATCTGGTCTTTAATCTCTTCAAGAATCTGTTCTCTGTGATTTTTCTGCAGAAAAAGTTGTTCTTCAATCTCGTTATAAGCAACTTTATCAAGATGTTTAATTGCAAGATCTTCAAGTTCTTCTTTAACAGGTCTTATACCAAGTCTGTGCGCAATAGGTGCATAAACCTCAAGCGTTTCAACCGAAATATCTCGCTGTTTTTGCTCGGGCATAGCATCAAGAGTTCGCATATTGTGAAGTCGGTCAGCAAGTTTTATGATAATAACCCTGATGTCCTGACCCATTGCAATAAGCATTTTACGAAGACTTTCAGCCTGTTGCTGTTCTTTGGTTGAGAAGTTGAGTCTTCCGATTTTGGTAACACCGTCAACAAGAAGTGCCACCTCTGCTCCGAACATAGTTTTAATTTCTTCGAGTGTGTATTTTGTATCTTCAACAACATCGTGTAGTAAAGCTGCGGCTATTGATTGCGAATCAAGCCCTAAAGACACAATAATCTTGGCAACATTGAAAGGGTGAATATAATAGTCCTCATTAGTTCGTCTTTTCTGACCTTCGTGTGCAGTAACACATAAATCAAAAGCCTTTTCTACAAGCGCATAATCATAAGCCGCACCGAAATTTTCCATGCACTGCTTCAAATCATAAAAATCCTGTTTTTGTTTATCTGTCACTGTCAACACCCCTTTTCGGTCAAAGATTTATAGGTTGGAGAATTTAAAAGACTTGTTTTCGGTGCACCTTTAACTGCGCTTAAAACCCCGTTTTTATTGGCTATTAGTCCTAATTCTTCCAGAACAGTAATAGCAACGCAGGTTTTGGCATATCCGATTTTATTTATAAAAATATATTTTATTCTCTCAATTAGAATCGGTTTTTCTGATATCTTTCGGAAAACTTCGCCCACATCTTCCCTTTCGGGAAAAATCAGTTTATAATCAACAGTTTCACCTGCTAAGTAATCGTTATATGTTTTAAAATCCAGAAACAGTTTATCGTCATCAGTTTCGGACATTCTGATAGCCTTCAGCAACACCGAAACCGAATATTCGCCTTTGTATAAGTTTGGTTCTACTGTCACCGCAACATCGAGAATGTCTCCCACCTCAAAACAGAAGTTTTCGGGAGTAATTCCGAATAAAAGACACTGAAAAGAATTATTACCTTTACAAAAAAGCAGTCTTAAATGCTTTCCTGAGGAAATCGGTGTAATTCTTTCAAGTCTCACTCCAAATACTCCGAAAACAGGAGTTTTGTTTCCGCTGCCAAAAGGCTCTAAAACCTGCAAAGCAAATGCAAGGTCAAGCGATAATGCAGAAGGATTCAGTTTGCAGTCAAGAGTAAGCGCTGGCGGAATATAATCCTTAGTTCTTGCATAACTGTTTATTCTAAGTCTGAAATCCTCAACATCATCAGATTTTATAGTAATACCTGCCGCCTGCTCGTGACCGCCGAATTTAAGCATCATTTCACGGCAGGAATCTATTGCATCATAAAGCGAAAAACCTTCGATACTTCTGCCCGACCCGTGAGCAAACTCACCGTCACTTGAAAAAAGTATAGATGGGCAACCGTATCTCTCGGTAATTCTCGAGGCTACAATTCCAATAACCCCGTGATGCCAGTTTTCACCTTTTACAACAATAACCCTGTCATACATCAGTTTTTCTTTTTCAATAATCTGGACCGCTTCGGAAAAAATCTTTTTCTCAATCTGCTGTCGGGTAGAATTATCTGCATCTATCTCATTAGCAATAGAAAGTGCTGTCATCATATTATCAGTGCAAAGCAGTTCAAC
>JAFVTZ010000176.1 GCA_017502965.1 Clostridia bacterium | reverse complement strand
TTTTCTCTATCCTCTCCGCCACATCCTCGTCTTCAAGGAAAATCTCGGGAAGAACAATATTGAGCATTGACGGAGAGCCGCCCACATAGTCTGCAACTTCTCTCCAATACTCAGGTTCGGAGGTGTACTGGTCGCAAGCGACCACACTCCATTTGCTCATATCAGTTCCCTTTTCAGGAAGCACTATTCTTGCCTTAGAAAAAACCTTGCCCATTTTAAAATGCGCTCCTCTCATATATGAAGTTTAATAACTTTGAATTTTTATCCATACAGAATTATTTTAACATATTATAAATAATTTCGCAAGTATGCAAAATAAGTAATTTTATACCTGCTTATTGCCTTTATTTCACTTGACATTTACCCATACAACAGTTATAATTATAATATTGGAATTTCATTAACACTAAGGAGGAGCATAAATGAAATCAAAAAGCATTATTAAGTTTACGCTTGCGGTTTTGGTGATTGCGATTTTGGCATACATCGCCTCTTGCGGACTTACAATCGGAAACTTCTCTATCCCCAGTGCATTGGACGCTGAGAGAGGTATTAAAAGAGGTCTTGACCTTGCCGGCGGATCTGTAATTGTGTTCGAAGCAGACACCACCGAGGCAGTGTCTGAAGACAATATGGCTGCTGTGAGAGAGGTTTTGAGAAACCGTCTTGACACTCACGGCTACTTTGAAGGCGTTGTATCCCAGCAGGGTGATAACCGCGTACGCGTTGAAATCCCCTCTGTTACTAACCCCGAAGAAGCAGTTGCAATTTTAGGAGCGACTGCAAAACTCACCTTTAGAGATTCTGATGGTGCTATTGTTCTCACCGGCGGCGAGGACGTTAAAGGCGCTCAGGCAGTTTACGAGCAGATTGATAACGCAGGTACCAAAGGTTACCTCGTTCAGTTGCAACTCACATCTGCAGGTCAGAAGAAATTTGCTGAAGCAACTGCAAGAATTTCCCCCAAGACAGACGGCACCAACTACATCTCAATTTTCCTTGACGAAACCGAAATCTCCAGACCTTCAGTTTCTGAAACTATCGATAGCGACACCTGCGTAATCACAGGCGAATTCACTCAGGAATATGCTAAAACATTAGCAGCGCAGATTCAGTCAGGTCAGTTGCCTTTCGCTCTTAAAGACGTGGAACTTCGAAGCGTTGGTCCCCAGCTCGGTGAACGCGCACTCGAAAACAGCCTTTTGGCAGGCGGTATCGGCTTGCTTCTGGTAATGCTCTTTATGCTTATAAGATACCGTATGTGCGGTCTTATGGCAAACGTTGCTCTGGTTGGCTACGTTTCAGTAGTTGCAATTATTCTCTCAGTTTTCAGAGTAAACCTCACTCTTCCCGGTATCGCAGGCGTTATCCTTACAATAGGTACTGCAGTTGATGCTAACGTTATCATATTCGAAAGAGTTAAAGAAGAACTTGGCGTGGGTAAAACACTCCGTGCTTCAGTTGAGGCAGGTTTCAAACGTGCTTTCTCAGCCATCATCGACTCCAACATCACCACCTTGATCGCCGCTGCCGTTCTTTACTACTTCGGCACAGGCACAATCAAAGGTTTTGCTATAACATTATTTATCGGTACAATCGTAAGTATGTTCACAGCAATTTTTGTTACCAAGTTCCTGCTCCGTCAGATGATTGGTTTCAATATTAAAAACCCCAAACTCTACAGTGGTGTGAAAGGAGGCAAACAGAATGTTTAATATTATCAATAAAAGAATTATATTCTTTGCCATTTCACTGGTTGTTATCTTAGTAGGCGCTATCTGCTTTGCCGTAAACGGTCTTAACACCGATATCGACTTCACCGGCGGTACTGCTATTTACGTTGACCTTGGCACTGATTACAACGAAACTGCAATCAGAGATTGCATTAACCCCATCGAAGGCGTGACAGTATCGAGCGTACAGAAAACTGATGCAACAGGCGCGGTTGTTAAAACAACAACCATTTCAACAGAACTCCGCGCTAAGGTTACTGAAGACCTCACAAAGGCATTTCCCGGCTCAACTATTTTGTCAGTTGATAACGTAAGTGCTAACGTTGGTCAGGAATTATGGACAAATGCAGCGCTTTCTATCTGCATCGCAGCGCTTTTGATGCTTATCTACATCACATTCAGATTTGAATTGCTTTCAGGTGTTTCAGCCGTATTGGCGCTCGTTCACGATATGCTTGTTATGATCGCTATTTACGCTATCTTCCAGTTCCCCGTGAACACTTCTTTCATCGCTGCAATCCTCACCATCTTGGGTTATTCAATTAACGCGACAATCGTTATTTTCGATAGAATAAGAGAAAATGCGAAAATGATGAAGAAAGAGGCTTTTGGAAACGTTGTTGATAAGAGCATCTGGCAGTCTATGGGACGTTCCATTAACACTTCTATAACCACACTTTTAACAATCGTGATGGTATATATCCTCGGCGTTCCCTCAATCAAAGACTTTGCTCTGCCCCTTATTATCGGTATCGTAGCAGGTACTTACTCCTCAATCTTTATTGCAGGTCAGTTCTGGGTACTGCTCAAAGGCAAAGACAAAAAACAGGCGTAATTTAAACCTTACAAATTTAAAAGGGACTGTAAAAAAAGTCCCTAAAACAGACAAAGATCTCGCCAGTTGAGGTCTTTGTTTTGTTTTAGGGAAAATCTTTGTTTTTTGAGCATGAGAAATAAAGGCCCTTGTTTTTGAGCCGACTTTTGATTTTTTGTTACGC
>JAFVTZ010000175.1 GCA_017502965.1 Clostridia bacterium | reverse complement strand
CTCCCGAAGATTTGGCAGTTGTATCTGCTAAGGTTTACGAACTCGAAAACCGCAAAGTTTATATGTGCTTTTCAACCGATATGATTCACAGCGGCCATATTGCAATAATCAAAAAAGCGGCAAAACTCGGAAAACTTATTATAGGCGTACTCTCTGACGAGGCGGTTGCAAGCTACAAGCGTTTTCCGCTTATGCCTTTTGAAGAAAGAAAATCTTTAGTTGAGAATATAAACGGAGTTTATGAGGTTATCGAGCAGAAAACTCTCAGCTATGCCGAAAATCTCCGCAAAATCCGACCGACATTTGTTGTTCACGGGGATGACTGGCGCGAAGGTTTCCAGAAACCCATAAGGGCAGAGGTTGTAAATGTGCTTGCGGAATACGGCGGCGTACTTGTGGAATACCCGTATTCAAACAGTGATAACTATGCCGAACTTGAGAAACTTTCCCGCGCTCAGCTTGCTATGCCCGATATCAGACGCAAGAGACTGAGACAGCTTATTGATATGAAAGGCTGCATCAACGCTATTGAGGCTCACAGCGGAATCACAGGTCTTATTGCGGAAAAAACCACCGTATTGCAGGACGGCAAAACCTATCAGTTTGATGCTATGTGGGTTTCTTCTCTATGTGACAGTACAGCAAAAGGAAAACCCGACATTGAACTTGTGGATATGACATCCCGATTCAGAACAATTGACGATATTATGGAAGTTACCACCAAGCCGATTATTTTCGACGGCGATACCGGCGGACTTACCGAACACTTTGTTTATACCGTTAAAAGCCTTGAAAGAATGGGCGTTTCAATGGTTATAATAGAAGATAAAACAGGTCTCAAAAAGAACTCTCTTTTCGGAACAGAGGTTGAGCAGACTCAGGATTCGATTGAAAATTTCTGTGAAAAAATCAAAGCAGGCAAAGCCGCTCAGAAAACCAATGATTTTATGATTTGCGCCAGAATTGAAAGCCTTATCCTCGAGAGAGGTATGGAAGATGCGCTGACACGGGCATTTGCTTTCTCAAATGCAGGCGCGGATGCAATTATGATTCACAGCCGTAAAAAAGACCCTGCCGAAATTTTTGAGTTTGTTGAAAAATTCCGCAAAGAGAACAAAACAACCCCGATAGTAGTTGTTCCGACATCCTTCAATTCTGTTACAGAGGAAGAATTCAAGGAGAGAGGGGTTAATGTTGTTATATATGCAAATCAACTCACCCGCAGCGGTTTCCCCGCAATGCAGAATGTTGCGAAAACCATTCTCACAAATCACCGCGCAAAAGAAGCCGATGATATGTGTATGTCAATAAAAGAAATTATAACACTCATTCCGGAGGAATAATTTTGAATCAGACAATAATATCTTCTACCGACGCTCCCAATCAGATTTCCGAGTTTCTTAATAAAAATGGCTGTAAAAAATTCCTGCTTGTATGCGGAAATTCTTTCAAAAAATCCTTTATGATGGAAAAACTCGAAAATCTCGGCATACCCTTTTCTGTTTTCAGCGAATTTACCCCAAACCCTGATTACTATGAGGTTTGCAACGGTGTTTCGCAGTTTAAAAACGGTGGTTGTGATGCTGTAATCGCAGCATGTGGCGGAAGTGCCATTGATGTTGCAAAATGTATTAAACTTTTTTGCAAAGCTGATACCGATAAAAATTTTCTGAAACAGGAATTTTCTGATACCGAAGTACCTCTTATTGCAATCCCGACAACAGCGGGAACAGGCAGTGAATCCACAAGATTTGCAGTTATATATTTTGAGGGTGAAAAGCAGTCGGTCCATCATGACAGTATTCTTCCCGACTGTGCGGTATTAGTACCTGAATTTTTAAAAAGCCTTCCTGTTTATCAGAAAAAATGCACTATGATGGACGCTTTATGTCAGGCTGTGGAATCATGGTGGTCGGTATGTTCAAACGATAAATGCAAAATCCTCGCAAAAGAAGCAATAGAACTTATTGTTAAATACGGGGACAGTTATATTTTTGAAAACAATGATGAATCAGCCCGAAAAATTATGATGGCCTCAAACCTTGCGGGACAGGCCATTAACATTACTGCTACAACCGCTCCCCACGCTATGAGTTATAAACTCACCACTTTTTACGGTCTTCCTCACGGACATTCGGTGGCAATTTCTCTTTACAGAGTATGGGATTATATGATAAATCATTCAGAACTCTGCTCCGATAAAAGAGGAAAAGAATATCTTATGAATACTTTCTGCGATATTGCTGCGGCTTTTGGAGCAAAAACACCCGAAGAAGCCGTCTTGGTATTCGGCGGTATACTGAAAAAATATGAACTTTGTGACCCTGTTTCAAAAAACAAAGCCACAGACCTGCCGCTTCTTGCAGGGGCAGTAAATGTTGAAAGACTTGGAAAGAATCCCGTTACGCTTACTTATGAAGCATTATACGGTTTATACGATTCCATTTTAAAAGAAGGTAATAACTAATGGGAAACCTGCTGAATAAAATTAAAAATCTTCCTGCCGGTGTAAAGGCTTCTGTTGCCTTCTTTTTCGCAAGTGTTATAACAAGCGGAATCGCCTATATTGTAACACCGATATACACCCGTTTGCTTTCCCCCGAGGAATATGGTCAGACCTCTGTATTCCTGACATGGGTGCAGGTTTTCGGCATTATTGCAATGTTCTGCCTGCATTACGGGGTATTCAATAACGGAATGCTTGATTATAAGGACAAACGGGATGATTTTT
>JAFVTZ010000174.1 GCA_017502965.1 Clostridia bacterium | reverse complement strand
TTTTTCAAGACTTTTCTGGCGGTCGGTATAATTCTTTTTGGAGAAATCCGAATAAAGAAGTGAGCCCAAATCGTCAAAAGAGGTGTACTGTGCTCCTAAGTTTTCAAATCCGTTATTTGCCTTTTTGGTCAAAGAAGACAGATGTTTAGGTGATAAGAGATAACTCTGAGGCTCGTTCTGGTTAGTCTCAAAAGTTTTTTCGGTCATAGGCTGCATAGTAGCCAGATTAAAAATAGATTTAGATGCTACATCGTTATAAAGACATTTAACTCCTTTATCGAGAATGTTTACACGCGAATTTATGAGTTTGTGGTTTATCTGCTGGAGTTTAATGCCGTAATAACAGGTGATATCCCAGCCCTCAAGTGTATTGTTAAAACTTTCAAATTCTTTTTTAGAACCAAGTTTTGAAACAAGGGAGATTTTATCGGCATATTTCTGAACAAGTCCCCCGTTGCACCAACCTGTGTATTTAACGGTTATTTCTTCGGATGAGCCTGTTTTCAGGCGGTTTATAACCGAAAGTGCATCGTCAAAAGTGGTGAGTGCATAAGTCTGGGTATAAGGTATTCCGAGGAAATTTTTGCGTTTACCTATAGCACCCAAAAATTCTATCGAAAGTGGATAACCTGAATTCTGATTTTTACTAAGAAATCCTTTTTCGCTCAGGTAATTGCGATAAATCGCCGCCATACGCGAATAGTTCGAATCGTTTGCCGATAAAAGCATATAGAGGACCGAAATTTCGCCGTCATACTGTTCTGAACTGTAGATATTATAGGATGTGCTGGTTGAAACCGATTGCAGGGTTATCATTTCGTAAGGGCGAAGTGTAAATCCGCAGTAGGTTGTGCTGACAGGAACTGTACGTCCACCAAGAGTGCTGTAAACAGTAGCCAGAGCATCGCCTTTTTCTATAACTGCGAAGGTGCCTTTCTGTTCTTTTGCAATTCCGAAAAAGGGCATGGTTGCGCGCTGTGAATATTCGGTTTTCTGCTTTGAGGTTATAGCTTCGTCATTACCGTAAAGCGGGATTGCAACATCGCTCAGATTGAGGTTTGAGTCCCCGAAATCTATAAGCGCTCCGCTGCCGTCTGGCAAGAGCATATATCCCTTTTCGGTGGTGAAAGCCGCTTCCCAGTAGGGAAGCAGATATATTGCAGTAAGTGTTACATCTCCGTCAACCGAGATTTTATCACAGTCAACCGTTGCTTTAAAGCCGCTATCTGCAAGTTCGTAATTAACAGTAAGGGTTATCTGAACATTTTTGTTTTCTGCGGTTTCAAGACCGTATTTTTCGTTATGTTCTTCGAGTTGCTCATAGTTAAATCCCGCATCTTTCATCTGATAGTAAAGTTTTTCTATCTTGTAATCGGGAGCATATTCGTCAAGAACATAAAGGTCCTGCTTTTTAAGTAACGGATATTTTTCGAGCAAACCCTCATAATCGTAATGTTCTTTATCGGCAAGGTCATATATCGACTCTGCGAGTTTTTTGTCTATCCCGTTTGTGCTGAGAAATTTCTTGAAATCTTTTTCGGTGTAGCAGTTGGGGATAACTGTGCGGTCAATAGTTACTTTGCCGAGAATATATTTAACAGCGATTTTGCCGTCTTTAGCGGTGACACTCATATTCCCGAGTTTTGATGAATGTTCGTAACTGTTAAAGGTGAATATCTGATTAGAACCGCTGAAATATTCAACTGTCAGTTGTGAATAAAGGGATTCGGGCAAAAGTGACGGGTCTGTGTTTTCAGGGTTTGAGCGGTAGATATTGCCTGTGGTTTTGTCTTTAACTGAAAAGCATCCGTTTTCACCCGAAAGGGTGAATTCGAAATTTTCATCAGCCATTGTATAGAAATTATCGGTCTGTGCCACAGAAATATTTTCTTCGGCAAAGGTTTCTATGCCTGAAAGGGCGGTTGCGATAATACAAACCGCCGAAAAAATGGCTAAAAATTTAGTTTTCATTTATCGCACCTCCCAATTTATGTTCTGAGTCGTAGTTCGTTATAAATGCTGATTGCAAAATCAAAGAATTTATTTAAAAGATTAAAGAAAAGTACCGAAATAAATACTATAATCACCATTCCGATAACGGTTAGCAGTATGGTTACAAGCGCTTTACCCATAGAGCAATCGTGAACCGAGCAGGTTGCGGCAATTATCAGCAAAGCAGAATAGGCAAGACCTATAACCACGATAATTGTGAGCACCTGTTTCTCGTCAAGGGTGAGGAAATGGCTTAAAAGGGTTGAAATAAGGCTTGCAACTGTGTAAGGAATAAGCGCAAAACAGGTCGAAATAAATATTTCTTTAAGATTTCCGCTTCCTTCTATGAGCGCTGTGATACACCAGTTTGAAATGCACCAGAGTCCTATTGGCAGAACTGTTTTTGCGATTTCCAGTAAAAGGTTAAACTCTGTAAGTTCGTCTTTCGGGGTTGTGAAACTGAATCCCGTAAATGCGCTTGCAAGAGAGAAACTAAGGAAAAGGAAAACCATTATAACTATTCCCGAAGCAATATTTCCCCGTTTTTCCCGTTTTTGCTCCCAGAATCCGTCAAACGGAGCATATAAAATGTATCTTCCGTAATCGAGAGCGGCAACGGTTTTCGAGCGGTTTTTAAGTCGGGTTAAAACCTTGAATTTACAGCCGAGTTTATAAAGAATAAAAATGGTTATTATTGCAAATATAGCACCGATTATGATTGCGCCGATATTTTCGCCTATGAATTTTGAGCGCACCTGAGCAAAGGCCTCTGAATAAGCCTTTTGGTTGTTTGCCTGTTTTGCATATACCATAGCACCCTCATAGTCACCCTGATTGAGAAGAATGGTGGAAATATTGAGGTAGGCGAGTTCATTGTTGGTGTTATATTCAAGCACATTTGACCAGGCGGACAGTGCACTGTTGTAATCTCCCTCTGAGGTGTAATCAACAGCGGTTATAAGTTTGTCGGCATAATTTGTCGGCGAAAGAACCGTTATAGCCCCTGTTTTGGAGTCGAGAACATAAAGGCGGTTTTTGTTCAGAGTAAGTGCTACAGGCTGGCGGAAATAACCCTCGTTTTCACCGAAACTTCCGAAAACAAAAAGCAGACTTCCGTTTGAATCGTAAGTGAAAATGCGGTTTCTTGTCTGGTCCAGAACACTGTACATCATATTATCCCAGACGGCAATATCGCAAAAACGCGATGGTCCCGAAAAAGCATCAGAATCGTAAGAATAGTCTATATCGCCTATGGGGTAAAGGTCGGCAGAATGTTTGAGTATATTATCTCCGCCGGGGCTCTGTTTTCTGACAGGCTCTGATTCTTCGGGGTTATATGTATCAACCGTTGAGGTTGTAGTGTAAACAAAGTTTTTCTTATCAATTGTAACAGAGGAAAACTCTGTAGGAATTGAGATACTTTGCTGTGCTTTCTGAGCCTTTGTGGAAAGTTTGCGCCAGATAATGTCTATGATACTGGGAGATGTTTTGTTTGCTCCCACAAATCCGCTGAAACTGCCGTCTTTTTCGAACACCATAAGTCCGTTATACTGTCCGTCAGAAACACAGTAAACACGGTCATATTCATCAACCGCAACTCCCTTTGGGTTAAAGGAAAAATCTTCGTCCAAAATCTTGGAAACAACATTTTCTATAACTCTGCCCTCACGGGTTTTTAAATCTATGATTGCAATTCTGTGGTTTTCATAATCGCAGACATAGAGTTTTGAGTTCATAACACAAATTCCTCTCGGGGAATTAAATGTCTGAGTTTTTCCGTTTAAAGTAAAACCTTTAATTATTTCGGTTGAGCCGTCATTTTTAAGTACGGCTATACTGTCATTTTCAGTGTCGGCAACATATATATTGCCGTCCTTGTCGCAGAAAATATCTTTTGCGCCTGCAAAAGAAAGCGCACCGAAATTTTCGGCATAAAGAATTTCGTCTACGGCAAAAGGCTGAGGAACAGAAGTTATCTCGCCGTTTGCAAGATAGTTATAGGAGGGGTAGGTTTCGGCATAAGCGGTGATAGAGAAAAGCATAATCGCCGAAACGATAAAACATATAAGTTTTTTAATCTTTTTCATATTTATCACCCTAATCTTTCATACCCGAGGTTGCCATTGTTTCAAGCACCTGACGCTGAGAAAGCAGGAAAACAACTACGGGAACTACCAGCATAACCACCGAAACTGCCGCACTCACTCCGCTTCGGGAAATAGTGCCTGTTGCAAGCTGGCTGAGGGCTACAGGCAAAGGTTTTAATTCCTCGCTGTAGATATAAACACCGCCTGTTGAGTTCCAGAGACTCTGCACACAGAGAATTATAAGGGTAAGCCATGCGGGTTTTACAAGCGGCATAACTATCCTGAAATAGATTCTGAAATGGGAAGCACCGTCAATTCGGGCGGCTTCTATGAGAGAATCGGGTACAGAGGATTCCATAAACTGTTTCAGAAGATACAGTCCGAGTGACGACTGGAAAAAGGGGACTATAAGGGGTAAATAAGAGTCTATCCAGCCGAGTTTTGAAATTATTATGTAACTCGGAATTGCGGTAACGGTAGAGGTGAACATAAGCGAGAACACTATAAGGTTAAAGCAGAACTGAACACCGGGGAACTTGAATTTCGCAAGTCCGTAAGCCGCAAGGGATGAAATGAAAACCTGACCGAGTGTACCCATAACTGTGATAAGAACTGTATTGAAAAGATAACGGGAAAAAGGTACCCACGAGTTTGAAATAATGTCAAAAAGGTCAAGATAGTTATCAAAAGTTGGATTGATAACAAAAATGCGAGGGGGAAAGAGGAAAAGTTCCTCAATAGGTTTAAGCGAGTTTGAAACCGCATAAACCATAGGAAAACTCATAAAGCAGGCAATGAGCAGAAGTACCAGATAAATGAAAAAGGTCATTGCCCTTGAGCGGTTGAGTTTTTTTCGGTGATACCGCTTTAAAATATTCAGTTTCATTTACCTATTCTCCTAATAAACATAGTTATTAACTTATTGGCAGTTATCATTATAACAAACAGAACCGATGCAATAGAGCAGGCGTAACCCATTTCAAAACGGATGTTACCGTAGTCAAGAAGATGGGTAACTATTGTGTGACCTGCATATTCTACAGAGGGAAGACCTGCAAGGTTCATTGCTATATCCGATACCGAAAAAGCCTGTGCTATAGTGATTACCGCTGTGAACATAAGTTGAGGACGCATAGTGGGCAGGGTGATATACCAGAGTTCCTGAAAACGGTTGCGTATACCGTCAACAGCGCCTGCTTCAAGCAAGGTTTTGTCGAAACTCTGAATACCTGCAACAAAGGTGAGGAATGATGTTCCGAGTGACATCCATAAAGATGCAAGAATAATGATTGCAAGTATGTATTTTGAGTTCTGAAGCCAGAGTATCGGCGAATTTATTATGCCGACTTTCAGCAGCATTGAGTTTATAAAACCGTAAGAGTCGCTGCTGAAAAGGTATGACCAGATAACATACATACTTGATGACATTGAGGGTATGTAAAAAATGAATACGAGAATAGACCTTATAGTAGGTCCCATTTCGCAAAGAAGCCAGGCCAGAATAAAACTTGCAAAGTATCCCACAGGTCCTGTTATGCAGGCATAAACAAAGGTGTTTTTAACGGCTTGCAGAAAAACATCGTCGTTCAAAATAAGGCGGGTGTAGTTTTCCCAACCTATAAAACTCGGGGCTTCAAGCACATTGTAATAAGTAAAACTCAGAACAACCGAAATCAGCACAGGCAGTACTGTGAAAAGAATGAAAAGAATCATAAAGGGGGCAATAAACAGATAGCCTGCGCCCTCACGTTTAGCCTGATGCGCCGTTTCTTTCAGTCGTATTTTAAATTTTTCAGAAATCATATTTTCACGGCCTTTCTATCAGTCTATTCCAAGTTCTTTGCGTTTGGATTCTATTTCTCGGTTTATAACGCCGACATAGTTATTAAGTGTAGTGTTTGGAACTGTTCCCTTGTTGATAACGCTGTTGAAAGCATTTGTGATATTGCGGGAAGTGTAATATCCGCCTGCAATTTCGGGTATTCCTATAACCCAGTTTGCCTGATTGTTGAGTTTTTTAAGACTCTCTGCCGACCAACCGATATTCTGTCTTGCTTCAAGGTTGGCAGTAGCGTGACGGGAAGATTCTCCGAGAACACTCTCGATTTTTGTGGCATAGTTTGTCTGGGTATTTGCAGAAACCCACCATTTAAGGAATTCCCAGGCTTCGTCCTTATGTTCTGAAGATGCAAGGATAGAAACTCCTGAAACCGAATTTACGGTGGTGCGGTTGATTTCTCCGGTTTCAGGGTCAAAGTTTCCGGGTATTTCGCAGAAATCCCAGTAACCTCTGAGTTCCGGTGCAAATGCAGTGAGGGTATTGTAAGAGGTGTAATCAACAATAGCCATTGGCATTTCACCTGTTCTGAAACGGTTTGCAAAATCGAATGAAACAGAAAGTTTATAGGATGTATAAAAATCTGTCCACTGTGTAAATGTATTAAGTCCTACCTGAGAATTAAGCGAACTCGCCGTAGCATCGCTGCGGTAAAACTCGCCGCCGTTCTGATAAAGCAGGGTAGCAAAAGTATTAAGCGAAGACTGCAGTCCGAATTCCATATTGTTACGGCTGAGTATCGGCAGAATACCGTAAAGTTCGTCCCAAGTCTCGGGGGGAGTGATATTAAGGTCTTTGAGTACATCTTTTCTGTAGAAAAGCATATAAAAACTTTCGGTTTCAGGTAAAGCATAAACACCGCCGCTGAATGTAAACGGAGTCAGTGCACCCTGATTAAAACGCTTTGATACAGAAATATAATCACTGAATTTTGTCAGGTCGTAAACCGCATTTCGAAGTGCATAGTTTACAGGGTCTGATTGTCCGAGGTTAAGGGCAACATCAGGACCGTTTCCTGCTATCATTGCCTGCAAAAGACCGCCCTGAACAAGTTTAAGGTCTACTGAAATTCCCGAAGAAGTGAAACTTGAATTTATAAGTGTTTTAATAATATTTGCTTGCTCGCGTCCGCTTGAAACCCAGACTCCTATAGAGGTGGTTGTGCCCTCGCTGTCGCTCACAAAAGAACTGTAATCCTCAATAAAAGAGAGGAAAAATGCGGAAATTTCGTGTTTTACCGAAAGCCAGAAACTGCCGTTTGCTTTGGGCAACTCACTTTTCGGGTCGCTTATGTAAATATAATCAAGTTCAAGCGGAGTTTTGCGCATTTCAGAAATGGTTTCACCGAGAGATATGATGTTGTTTTTAAAATCGCTTAACTGTTCGGTGATTTCTGACGGTTCTTTTGCAATTTGTTTGAGTTGTTCTGCAAAAGATTCAAGCAGTACAGACACACTGTTTTTTCCGCCTGAAATATCGTTTATCTTTTTAATAAGTGCGTATGCGCTGTCAGCAAGACCTGAAAGTCTTTCGGACAGACGGTCAATTCGCTTTTCTATTTTATAGTCGCGGTAAATGTCAGGAGATGTGCCTGTAACGGTAATAATTTCACGGTAGAGGGAGTTGAGACTATACATAAAGTCTTCACTTTCCATCAGCACCGCGCCCATTTCTCCAAGCACAGATTCAAGTCTTAAAGTGTGTTCACCCGCTTCAAGGTAGTAAAGGTAATCATTGTATTCATCTATATTCCAAGAACGGTTGTAAACAAAGGGGAGAGCGGCGGCTTCTTCAAAAGGAACTGCGCCGTCAATAGAAAGTTTTCTGAAAACGGTAACACCTTTTGCAACATTCTGGCGGTAGTGGAAATTTATTCTGTAAAGTCCGCTTTCTTTAACTGATATGTTCCATTCAAGCCACATTCCGGTTGTTGCCCAACTGTCACCGCCGATAGTATTCAGTTTGAGTTTTGATACAGAATAAGGTTTTGTTATAGGTGAAGAACGGTCGGTTGTGGGAACTAAGGTGTAAGAAGATTTGAGAGAGGAATTCTCAGTATGTATGATTTCAAGAGGCTTTGAGGCTTCTTTGTAGCCTTTTTGCTCATAAATCTTTTCTGTTTCGCTGTAAGTGGGGAGTTTTTCAGGCGGTACTGCTTTTATTGAGGTGATTTCCATATTTCCTACGATGCCTATTAAGGAAAAACTTACAGTGCCTGCTTCAAAATAAAATTCATAAGGTCTGTTGTAATAACCCGAAATATCATTTATTCGCTTGGTCTGCGATATACTTTTTTCAATCTGAGAGGGGATTATGTCATTTCCGAGACTGTCCTGTGTGATTTCGGTTTCGTCTTCAAAGGTGCGTTCAAAACTGATGTCTTCAAGTTCTTCAAAAAGCAGACTGTTATTTATAAGGAGTTTTCGCTCGATTGCCGAAATACCGCCTTCAAGGCAGGTGTATTCAACCTCAAGATTATATAATCCTGGGGTTTTAATATTTATCTGAAAATTAAAGTCTTTGCTTTCGCCTGAAATTTTATCCTGCGGCAAAACAGCATAGCAGACATCATCTCCTGCTTTTTTATCAGTATTCTCCGACTGATAATCGGCATAGGAATTCTTGCTGTTTTGATTTGCGGTAATTTCAGTTGACTGTTCTGAAGTGCTTTGAGCAGATTGCTGTGCAAAAGCAGGGGTGCTCATTACAGAAACAGATACAATTAAAGCGAGCATAACCGACAATATTCGCTTTTTCATAAACAACCCTCTTTCTGATTGAGTGCATAATATGCCACATTTTACTTTTACATTGTAACACAAGCCTTTTTGTTACAATATGCACAAAAAACCCATTCGGTATAGAAAAAAGTACATACAAAAAAGAGAAAACCGACATATACAGATGTTCAAAAATTGGTTAAAATTTAAGTAGATTAAAATTGGGAGGACTATAAATGAAAATCTTTACGCTTGCCAAAAAGATTACGGCACTTATTCTTGTGTTGGTAGTTGCAACGGTTTTTATACCTACCACCGCAACTCAGAATAATGACAGCGTGGAATATTATGCTCGCTATAACCCGTATGAGCAATTTATGAGTAAGGCTGTAAATGCACCCAAAGATGCCCGAAGCACGGTTGATTATTCGGGTATAGATTTTTATGTTTCAGGTTCTTATTATGAGGCAACGCTTGCCCCTATGGACAGCACATGGAGAGATAAATCCAAAAACGATCTTCATATATCCGAACTGTCAGCCACAGATACTAACGGTCATCATAATAACTGTAATTTCCTTTGCAGTGAATCTTACGGAAATTCTGTAGGAAGCCGTCTGGCTACAAGTCAGAGCGGAGGTATGATAAAACTTGCTTTCACAGCACCTGAATCAGGTATATATAAGGTAGTGCCTCTTGAAGTTACGGGAGCAGGTGGCAAGTCAATGCTTCTTACCTCTCCTCAGAGTTACAGCGGTATGAAACCCGAGTATTTTACACAGACATTTAAAATAATGCACGGGCAGACAATGCTGTTTTCCAAAACTCTGACCCTTAATAACTATGCCGATGTTACTGCTGACATTGCAGATGATATCAGTGTAACTCTTGCCAAAGGTGAAACTCTTGATTTTTATTTTGAGTCTAATGAATTCTGGGGCAGAACCAATTTATACACAAACTTTGAAATCTGGCTCACAGAATATTCGAGCGATTCTGTCAGCGAAGTTTATTTCAAAAACAGTAATTATATTATAGGTATGGATGAGGTTGTAAATATCTCTCCCGTTATAGTACCTCCCACAGCAAATAATCAGAATGTTACATATACGGTTGACGACGGGAGTATCTTGTCAGTAAAAGAAGACGGTACTGTAGAGCCCAAAAAAGCGGGATATACCACCGTTCGTGTTAAAACTGAAGACGGCGGCTTTGAGGCTGAGACAGTTGTTGCAATTTATGACAAGGATGCTCCTGTTTATAAGATAAAAGACCTTTATGATGCCGCGGTTGAAAAAATCGGCGATGTTTCGGCTACGACCACTGTAGACAATGATATCAAAACTGCCTGGCAGGCACTTTATTTCAACGGCACAGATTATGCTCCCAGCGAAAAGGTTACAAGAGAACAGTGGAATAACAGTTTCGGTATTAAATTCCATTCCTCGCAGGTGAATTACAACGGCGCAGGTGTCAGCCAGTATTATTCAAGCGGTGAGTTTTTCTCAACCCTTTTCTATGGCAGACAGGATGCTGAAATAAAAGGCGCTGCATATCAGTTCACAGCACCGAAATACGGTATTTATTCACTCACATCGGATGTAAGTAATATTTCACTTGCCGCATCTACTGTGAATTATATGAATGCTGATGCAAATGCAAAAACAAAAGACCTTGTTGTTAATTTCTATCTCAATGACAGCAAGATTCATACTACTACACTTAATATAAACAACACCTCAGTTCCTTTCCCGACTATAAACAGCCTTGAAATGAACGAGGGTGATACATTAAGAATAGAACTTGTAACCGAAATCTGGGAAAAAGGTCAGGTTGTACTGTTCCCCAAGATGATTCAGGTTTTAAGTGAAAAATCAACAGTTCCAACTACAGGAATCACTTTGAGCGACTCGCAGGTATCGCTCACTAAAGGCGGCACTCACGCTCTTATTACTACAGTTCTTCCTTTGACTGCAAGTGATAAAGAGGTGGTTTATACCTCTTCCGATAAAACTGTTGCAACAGTTTCGGCTGACGGTGTTATAACCGCAGTAGCACCGGGTACAGCAGTTATAACCGCAAAATGCAAAAACTTTGATTTTTCTGCTGAATGTGGTGTTACAGTAACCGCAGAAAAACTCAATTTCATTAAATCTTTGTGGCAACCTACTCTTGATAAGATAGAAAAAGAAAAGGTGCTCACAGAATACACTACCGACTGTCAGTTTATATCAGGCGCTTTAGCAGACGGTGTTTATACCGATTTTGAGTATGCAATGAATCTCGGCTGGGGAAATCCCAGAGCGGTTATTTATACCAGCGATACAAACGAAAAGGGAAGCAGTACCTCAAAGCAGAGTGTAAATATTTCGGACGGTTATGCAATTATCGGCTCTTACAATGCAGATTCCTGGGTATATGCAGGATATAAAGCCGATGCTGACGGAATGTATACTTTAAGCCCGTCTGACGCTTGC
The DNA here is from genome assembly GCA_017502965.1 of Clostridia bacterium. Classification (GTDB taxonomy): domain Bacteria; phylum Bacillota; class Clostridia; order Oscillospirales; family Acutalibacteraceae; genus UBA737. Next base: position 14,942 of record JAFVTZ010000174.1, on the reverse strand, counting down.
AAAAACATAAGTCTTGCTCTTGCAAGTTACTGCACTCTTGAAGATATCGTTAAATGGGGTGAAGATTATCCTTTCTATGTAAGGATAACCAAAAACGGCAAAACTATATGGCCCCAGAATAACCCCAAAGGTATTGAACTTATTCCCAGTAAAACAAGTTCCGTAGCAATACCTACACTTAAAAATTTAAAACTTTATAAGGGCGATGTTATCCGTCTGGAAGTTCTCGGACAGAGCAAGATTCCAAGCCGTCACGTTACAGTCAAGTTCGATTTCGATATGCAGATGGATTCATCTGTTGCAGTAGATGTTCCGGTTAAATCTGTCAGCATTTCTGACAGCCGCTGTGAACTCTCAAAAGGCGTTTCCTATCAACTTTCGGCTAATGTTCTGCCTTCCAATGCAAGCAATAAGAATATAAAATGGGTATCTTCTGACGTTTCTGTAGTCAAGGTTAATTCAACAGGTAAGGTTACTACAGTAAACCAAGGAGATGCTATAGTTTACGCTGTCAGCGAAGAAAACGGCGAAATCAAAGCGCAGTGTAATGTAACAGTTACTTCTTTTGAGGTAATTAAATACACTCCCGATGAACTGAAAGCAAGTCTTGATGTTCAGCTTGGTGACAGGGTAATTGTAAACGCGGAGGCTATAGACCTTGATACAAACTGGTCGGCTCAGTTTAAAGTGGGTGACGGTGATGCTTGGGAGACCTTATCAGCGCTTACTACTTATGACTGGAAGAATACAGGCTCTCCCGCGTCCTACAGTTTCAAATATGCCAACAGAACGGCTGTAGGTCTTGAGAGTGTAAGCGGATACCACACTCCTTATGTTTCTACAACCGATGTGCAGGCGGCAATGGTGTTTACCGCCGACCGCTCGGGTACATATACCATAACTCCCGACCTTCGAAACGCTTCTATTTATATCCCCGGCACTTATGTTAACGGACATATTGTAGCCGCAGATAAAACCAAGGAATATAAATTCTCTATACTTGTAAACGACAAAGAGGTTTATTCGGTAAAGATAAGCGCAGCAAACAGTTCTGCCGCTTTCCCGACTATTGAAAATATATTCCTTAATGCTAAGGATACTATCCGTTTTGTGATAACAGACAATAAGGAATCTTCTTCTCCGATTTATGCTTATTTCTCACCTGTTATCTCTCTTGTGAAGCCTGACCCTGTGGACCATGCTCCATCAGCGGAAAACTGTGAATATATTTTAGAGCCTGATAAGGTGTTCACAGTAAAATTAAAGGCAATTCATCCAAACGGCAGAGCAATTAAGTTTGATGTTCTGGATTCAAACCCGAAAGCCAACCTTAAAATAGATGAAAAGGGAATTATGACATATACTCCCTCAAAAGGTTATAAAGGCATTGATGTCCGCAGAATAAAACTTTCGGACAGTATCGGAAAGTCTTCTGTAGTTACTGTTACATTTATGGTAGCAAACAGATATGATGCGGTTGAAATACTTTCTGCTTTATTTATGAAAGCAGACCCCGACCTTTCAGATAACGGCGGTGTGGCTTTAAGTTACGGCGACTCTGTATGGAAATATCAGTACACTTATGACGGTTTGTCTTACGCTAACGGCTCGCCTAAATATTACGATACCGATACTATAAGCGTAATAGTAAACGGCGGTTGGTGGGGTTATAATACTTATAGCGAAAAAATGCCGCAGGCTTGTATATGCGAGGTAAACGGTGTTGCCGCTATAAAGGTTATGGCAGGTCACAGCCCTTGGGGTGAAAATGCTATAGGCGGTGTCACCTTTATTGCTCCGAACAGCGGAACATATCTGCTAAGAGCAAACGAGTTGTTTGACAGTATTGCAATAGCCGCCGACCTTTCCAATGAACTTTTTAAGAATCCGATGAATGTCTGGATTTCTAAAAACGGTAAGAAAATCTGGCCCGAGGATGAGAGTTCAGCCGAACTTTCACGCGAGAATTTAGAGGTTAGTTTCCCTGAGCTTAAAGTTGCAATGCAAAAGGGAGATACACTCAGAGTCTGTATTTCGGGTAATGATTATAACGAGCGTCAGAATCTTATGGCAGTTGCCCCCACAGTTTTCGACATCGGTGCTTATGATGCAAGATTTGACCCCAACACCGAAAAAGAGGGCGGCACGGTTATCACTGATGATGACGGTGAGCCTATGGTCAGATATGACGGATTTTCTATGAAAGCAGAAAAAATCTCGGCTTTGAAAGGAAATTACAGTCAGCCTGTAGTTAAAGACGGTTATACAGTTGATAAGATAAAATCTCTTGAACAAACCGCTCCGTTTGAACTGAGTATTTCTTATGAAGCGTGTGAAAATGCGGCGGGTTACACTGTAATCGTTTACCGCAAAACTGATGACGGTTATGAACTTTTCTCGCAGGTAGATTCTGATAAGATAACTGCTACTGTAACAGGACTTGAAGCAGGCGAATATGCCGTTCAGGTTTCGGCTGTAGATAAATTCGGGCAGTATGTTGAAATTTATACCTCAAAGGATTTCAGCGTTGATAATTCGGGTAATATTGAGTTCAAAAATCCCGTCAGCATTTTACTGATAGTTATAATTGCGGCTGCTGTAGCGCTTGTTTTGGGTGCGGCAGTTACTGCTGTAATTATTATCCGTAAAAGAAAATCAGGTGTGAAACTGTGAAAAGGGTAGTATTAGTTGATGATGAGATATGGGCAATAGAAAGCCTCAAGGCGGCTTGTGACTGGTCAGAACTCGGCTATGAAATAGCAGGCACATTCACTTCCGCCCAAAAGGCTCTTGATTATCTTCAGAACAACAAGGCAGACCTTGTGTTTGTTGATATAATGATGCCCAATATTGACGGTCTTGATTTTATTGAGAGAATAAAGAAACATAACAGCGAGATAAGGTTTATTATAATAAGCGGATTTATGGAGTTCGAAAACGCCCGCAGAGCAGTAAGGCTCGGAGTTGATGAATTTTTCGTAAAACCCGTAGACAAAGAAAGCCTTAAAGAAACTCTTGTAAGAATCGGTCAGTCCATTGATTCTGAAAAGAGCCGTGAATTCCCCGATATATCAAAACTTTTTGATAGAATAAAAGATTTAAATAATACTGACGGTCAGGCACTTTATACAAAGTATCTCGGCTTTAAAAAGCAGTATAATTATTGCTTTACGGTAATGTCCGCAAAGTTCGAAAATTCTCAGAAAAATGAAGAATTCTGCAATAAACTTAAAGGCAACGGCGAAATTTTGCAGTTTTCTATGTTTGAAGATTATATTATAACTGCAGTTTTCACCGATGTTTATATTGAGTATGACGGTGCTGTCAGAAGACTTAAAGAAACTTTCGGGGATTTAAGGCTTGGAATAAGCGGGCTTAAAACTTCGGTTGCAGAGGTTTGCGATGCCGTTAATGAAAGCAGACTGGCATTTTTTAACTTTTTTATCACAGGAAGAAACAAACCCTGCATTTATGAAGAAAGCAATATAGAATTTTTCAATTCTATTATGCGGCGTATTCAGGTGATAGTTAAAGAAAAGGATATGCATCGGCTTGACGAACTTATAACCAGCATATTCACAACCGAAATCAAGTTCAATATTGATGAAATAATCCTTATAAGCAATACAGTTCTTATAACCTGCAATCTGCTTTATACAATGCGTAATTTCGATTATATTCCGACAGCGGAAAATATCGAAAGCAGATTTTCGGGCATATTGGAACTTCAGAATCACCTGCACTGCTGTATCAATGAAATACTTATACAGCAGGACGAACATTCTGTCAGCGCAAAACATTCTGTAATGCCGCTGATAAAGGATTATGTTGATAAACATTTTCAGGAGCCTATAAACCTTTCTTCCATTTCGCAGAGGTTTGGAATAGGTGAAAAATATTTAGGTAAAATTTTCAAAAAGTATACAGGTGAGAATTTTACGGGATATGTAAACCAATGCAGAATAAATATGGCAGTAAAAATGCTCTCTGAAACAAATCTTTCGGTAAGGGAGATTTCAGAGGTCTGCGGTTACGGTGATTATCCGTATTTTGCCCGCGTTTTCAAGCGTATGACAGGTATCAGCGCTACAGATGTGCGCAGGCAAAAGCGGTAAATGTATATTATATGTAAAGAGAGGAAACCAAAATGTTAAAAAAATTTTTGTCTGTTATGTTAGTGTTGGCTATAGTTGCTGCACTTGCTGGTTGCGGCGGCAATGCATCCACAACTTCTGACGATGCAGGAAATGTTTCAACCGGCAAAGCCGATACTATTGAAATTGTTTCCTGGTGGGATGAAACTCCTACAGGTAATGACGAGGAAGGCAAACTCCAGTTGAAGCGTATGAAGGACATTGAAAAGAAATACAATGTCGAGTTCAAATTCACCGTGCTTCCTGCCGATGAAATCAGCACCCGTTTTGTAACCGAAGTTATGTCAGGCGGCTCACTCGGCGATTTTGTTAATATGCGTCATTACTGGGCATATCCTGAATATGCGAAAAAGGGTTATCTGCTGAATATGTCAGATTATCTTGATTTCTCAGATGAGGCTTTCACCGCTTCCGATACAGAAATCGCTACATATGACGGCGATGTTTACGGTTTCTCAATGGAGCCGCTTCGTGTAGGTTATGCAGTATATTTCAATAAGGCTATTTTCGAGAAATACGGTGTTGAAGAACCTTATGAGATGTATAAAAACAAGACCTGGACATGGGATAAATTCTTTGATATCGCTAAAAAACTCACAAAAACCGATACAAACGGAAATACAATCCTCTGGGGATGCAATCCGCTTGCCCGTTATCAGTTTGTTGAACTCTTTGTAGCATCAAACGGCGGTTCTTTTGTAAAATATGTAAACGGCGAGGCAAAATCCAACCTCACACATACAGGTACCATTAAGGGTATCGAACTTGCATATCAGTCTACTTATGTTGATAAGTTCTGCGATGTTTACGATGAAACAAATGAGTATAACTATCCAGCTCTTGCTTTCCAGAACGGTCAGTATGCAATGTTTATCGGCGGAAGTGACTCTATGGATGACTTCAAGAACAATATGGAAGATAAGTTCGGTATTGTGCCTGTGCCGCTGGGTGACGGTCAGACAGAATATGTAAACCTTATCCGTGAAAGACATTTCAAGGTTGCCGCTTCTACTGCTGATAAAGAGCGTATGAAGAAGTTGCTTCCTATACTTTATGAATACTATTATCCTTTTGATAACGCAGAAGATTTGCTTCTCAGCGGTTTTGAAAATTACACCTGGGATGAGGAATCCGTAGATGTATGTATGGACTTAGTTCAGTCCCAGTATGTGCCTGAGCATCTTGATTTCCCCGATCCTTATTGGGATATAGTTGTTGTTCAGGGTGTTAACAAGGCTCTCAAAGGCGAGATGACCGCAACTGCCGCTATGAAGGCTATTGACGATGCTTGGCAGGCAACAATTTCGAAATAATGGAAAGGAGTATTGACATTATGAAGAGGCTGTTATGCTGTCTTTTATGTCTTTTCCTGATAACTGCTACCGCCTGCTCTGATACACAAAAGGCATCGGTTAATAAAGGTAATAATTTATCCGATTTTGAAATCGCAATGAATAAGGGCGAATGGATAGCCCCTTATAAGGAAACCTTTAATTACAGTCCTTTGTTTGACAAAAGTTCGCCTTACAGTGCTGTAGGAGAAAATCTGATTAAAAAATCAGATTTCGAAGGCGCAGCAGTTAATAAAGGCGGTGCAATAACTGCAGATAATTGGTCCGAGCAGGGTGTGTGGAGCGATGTCTATACCGTTCAGTCAGGTGTAGGGGTTGACGGTTCTGCCGCACTTCGTTTTAATCAGGCAGAAGCAGGAGAATCACAGACCTATGCAAAATACCTTTTAAATGTTGAAAGCAATACAAGATATGTTCTCACCGCAAAACTCAAATCAGTTAACCTTTCGTCGCCCGCAATCAAGGTTTCGGGCAACGATACAGGCGCTTTGCTCGGTCAGACCGCGGGCGGTTTTGACGATTTCTGGGATGAAGTAAGTTTTGTGTTTGATTCAGGGGAGAACAAGCAGGTTGCGATAACCTTCCTTGGCAACTCTGAAAGTACGGATTATATCAACTGCCTCAGCGGCACATCTTATCTTGACGACCTTTGTGTGTATAAAACTGTAAGTGGCGATATTGAACGGGTAGAGCACGATTACCGCCTTGACCCTACATTTTCTTATGAAAAATGGAAAGGTCAGTCTCCAAGCGGATACAGATGGGGTATCTCCGAAATGTGGTGGTACAATAATGCAAAGGTGTTCTCTTATAACGCTATACCGACAGTTTACTGTCCGAATTCAAGTTATTTCCATTTAAGCGGAAGACCGAAATCAGGAAAAGTAGGTTACTTCGGCTTTGAAATTACCTGGGAATGGAAACTTGAAAAGGGTTACGGTTATCAGTTCTCAGTAAATATGCCTTTTGTTGGTGAAGACCCTGATATAATCACCGCAAACGATAAAATTGTATGGACTAAGGCGTATGACAATTATGATTCTTACACTCATAAAAACGGTATTGTATTTGAATATGTGCCGACACAGGATGAATATGTAAGAATCCGATTTATCTGTGAAACAGGTATAGAAAGGGGAAAGAGTACCAATTGCAGCCGCAGAATACTGCCGCCGCCCAACGGAAACTGGACCGACAGAAGTATTGTCTGTCAGCGTACAGATATGCTCAAAGCCCCCAACTATACAAAGTATGACCTGCATGAAAAAACCGATTTTATTTCTTGCAGTGAAACAGAAGGTGCAAAACTGCTCAGAAGCAGTATAGCCGATTCGGTGGATATTGACAGTATCGAAAGTATCCCCAAGGTTGATTATAAAGTAAGCGATACTATTGTTTACGATTTGTGCCTTAACATTCTTAATGATGATTGCCTTGAAGCGGCAAAAAGGCTGAAAATTGATTCACTTACCTTTATTCCGCATCAGAATAAAGGAACACAGAATTTCGAAAAATGGGCAGAAAGAGCAAAAAGTATCGGAGTAAAGCATATGAAACTTTACACCGTTATGCCTCTTAATGACCGCGGTGATTATGAGTTTACCCAACTTATCACAATGGCAAACAAGTCTCCCGAAACCTTGCAAAAAGGACTTAAAGCCACCGCAGATGTTGCAAATCGCTGGCTGGAACTCGTTCCTGACGGAAAGGTTACAATCTGTTTCTGCGAAATGGAAAGTTGGTTCGGAATGTGGGATAAGGGCATAGAAAATACCGTACTCGGCACTTATGCAGGATATGAGAGTGTAAAACAGGGCGGTATGAATGCTTATTATACCATTCAGAAATATCTCAAAGGCGCAAATAACACTTTGTTATCTATGATAGATAAGCGCGAGCAGGCATGTATTATGTATAATACAAGCCGTGCAGGTTTCGACCTCACTAACCTTGTAAATGCAGGCGCTGACTTGATTTACAGCAAGGGAACAAACCGTTCAAGTTATAATATTACCCTTGCTTCTGCAAGGGGAGCGGGAAACTCCTTTGATATGGAATACGGTGTAGGTTGGGACACTTATGACCGTGATTATTGGTACGGTTTCGGTAATGACGCTGTGCTTACAGGCTTTCTGAGCCTTTTCCACGGCGGTGTTGACGGAATTTTCAACGAAATTCCCTGTACCAGTGATTCGGGCAAAAATGTCAGCACTCAAGGTGCCGCCTGGCTTGACGGAATACGTTACGCCAAAACACACCCTGAGGTTGGTGAAACAGTTGTAAATATCGGCATTGTCCGCGGTGAGGGTGACGATTGGTTCAGATGCGCAGGACTGTCTGCCGCCTGGGAGCAAAGCGATAATGTTTATTGGGCAGAAATGTTCAATGCATTCAAAATGGAAAATGTTCCCACAAAATGGGCAGCGGCAGCCAAGACTAACCTTACAGGTAAGTCAATCCCGATTTCTGATACCTATTGGAACGATTACACCCTGCTTGATGTTATCTTTGCTGATTACTGTGATAAGAGCGGGCGTACAAATATGGAGAGAATCTTCACAGGTACTCCATACGGTCCTGCTAACATCATTTCTGACACAACATCTCTCGACAAACTTATGCAATATGATACTCTTGTGTATTGCGGTAGGGGACAGACCATTACAAAAGAGAAAATTGCTAAACTTGAAGAGTATGTTAAAAAAGGCGGCAACCTGATTATTGCTGCAGGTCAGTTTAAAGATGAAAACAGTAAATTGGTTGTGGATAAATTCGCAGGAATTTCTCTCACTAAACAAAAGATAGTTGACGGCCTTCCTTATACATATATAGAAGGTACTGAGTCTGCTAAAAAGGTTAAAATTATTGAGCGCCATAAAAACGGCGACCCGCTGGCTCTTTATTCAGAGTTTGGCGATGGTAATGTAACGCTGTTCTCGGGCGAATATCTCACCTCTTACGATGCCGATGTTACAAGAGAAGTTCTGACCGCTTATCTTGCGAAAAATACTGCGGTCACATTCTCTAAAAACGCAAAATATATTGAATACACTCCGAATATCAAGGGCAAAAGCCTCGTTATTCCCTTTATAAATCAGGGCAGAGGTTATTATCCTTCAGGTAACGGCAAAGACAACGGTGTATATAACGGAAATGTTGCTGTTGACCTTTCGAAATTCGGAATTTCTGCAAAAGATATCACGGTTTACAGAGTGCTGCAGAATATTGACGGTACACGCGCTTTGGAACTCACCGAAATCGATTTCAAGGTTGAAAAGAATACCGTTGTATTCAATATCAATGTTCCGGTTCTTGATGAGATTGTAATCGGCCCTAAATCTCAGGCAGAAAAAGATTTCTTTTCTTGATATCAACGGGCAGGATTTCCTGCCCTGTGGTAATAAAAATTTAGCAAAAAGAGGCTAAACTAAAAAGGAGAAAAAATAATGAAAAAACGCATACTTTCCATTCTACTCGCGCTTTTAGTTATGGTTGCGGCTTTGCCGATGTCTTTCGGTGCTTCGGCAGCTTGGGATATATCCCTTAGTAAAACTGAATTTCCGACTTATGTTGAATATAAGCCCGCAAATAATTTCCCAAAAGATGCCAATACTTTCCAGTCCTTAACAAGAGAACCTGAAGGCTGGGATAACGGTGTCACAACCGCCCCTGAGGATTATGCAAGATTCGGCAGTGAGACTGCGGCAACCCTTGTAGTTACTGAGGGAAAAGCCACTGTAAATGCTCCTGCAACCGAGGAAATACAGGACAATAAAGACGTTCATACAATGTTACTATTCAAGTCTCTTACAGAGGAAAATACCTCTTATATTGCAGTTCATATAGATGCTTCGGGACTTAATAATGATGAAGCTTGTCAGCTTGTTGTATCAAACCGTGAGCAGACAATTTATGCTCTTACAGCTTCGGAGTATTATTTCTTGCCTGATGCTACTGACGAAAATCCGAATCCTTCAGTTGAAACAAGAAAAACAAACGGTACTTACGGTAAATGGCACAACACTCCTTTCTATATAAACAAGGGCGATAAAGGTACTCTTTATCTTCCCGAATCCTTGTTCGGTATTGTAGAGGGTTATAATAACTATGTAGACCCCGAAACAAAATCGGGCGCTTGGAACGGCGATTTTTCAAAACTCGTACCTGCAAGTTGGTATGTTTCACAAACTCACCGCAGTCTTGTTTCTATTCAATTTAATTTCAAGGGCGGTATGGCAGTAGGCGACAGTTTGAGTTTCAGCAATATCCAGTGGGTTTCTGAAGCTACTAATTATTCGGATACTTATAAATATGAGTATATTGCAGAGGATTTCAGCAATGCTGAATCGGTTGTTTATTCGAGCTGGGCAAGTAACGGCAAAGGTGTTCCGTCTATGTCGGTTGCAGACGGCGTTTGGAGTCATGAATTTTCAAACGAAGAATGGACAGCAGATAATCTTAATTACGGCTCTACTGCAGAACTTAAGTATCCTATAACCGAAAACTTTGAGGCATTAAAGTTCGATGTGGATTTATCAGCACTTTCTGTTGCACCTGCTTTCCAGATTACCTATAACGTAAAGAATACAAATGTCAGCAAAAATGACTATGTACGCCGTTTTATAGTTTCCGGCGGTCCGGTTTATTTTGTTAATGCTGACGGCTCTGTAGATTCACTTACAGTCAGAACTGATAACTGGCCGACCTTTTCTATGCCTTCAGGATTCAAAGGAACTGTTGTAATTCCTTTTGAGTCATTAAAGAATCTTACAGTTGGTGAGTATACTTATGACGGCAAAACAACCGATCTTTTTGTTACAGATGATATAAATAACTATTCTGTTTCAATTGATGTAAGAAATATTGATTTTGCGGATAAGGGCGGCGTTATAACCTACGACGACTTTGGTTTCCTCACTAACAGCGAGCTTCCTGTTCCTGTTGCAGATTATACCTACTCAAAATACCATATTTCTGAAAATATCCGTACTTACAGCGGTTTTGAAATAAACAGTTCTGTACTCGGTACTTGGGCAGACGGTAATACTTCAAATGTAAGTCTTGATAATTTCTCTGTAGAAAACGGTATGCTTAAATTTACAGCACCCGCTCAGTTTAATATCGAAACCGAGGCTACAGATGAGAGTGAAGCTACATACTATACAAAATCCGCTATCGGTATCACAAATGCAAGTCTTCCTAATGTAACCAGTGCAGACCAGACTGCCATTTCTTTCTATATTGACTGCAGTGCTTCTACAAAGAAGACCTATCTCAGAGCAAACTATTTTGCAGATAATGATAACGCTTATCAGCCGGGTATCGGCGGTGTTGTATATCTTATCGATAAAGACGGAAATATTACATCCCATATTATCGAGTCTAATCCCTGGAGTTCTGTTCTTCTCCCTGCAGGTTTCGAGGGAACAGTTGTTATTCCTTTCACTTCTTATGCAACAGAATGGGGTTGGGGTGAATTCATAAACACTTCCACTGTTCTTAAAGAAACACAGGAAAACACTGCTAAACTTGTACTTTATCTGCTCGAAGCAACACCGTCAGAGGTTTGCTATTTTGGCAATATCGACTATCTTGAAGAATATGAAAATGCTGACCTTGTAAATCTTCGTAAAGGACTTATGGATGCTGAAGGCGGCTTGGATGTCGATATCAACGGCGACAGTTTTGTTGATGTCAGAGATATTGTAAGACTTAAGAAAGTTCTTGCAGATGCATTCATAAATTAAATTTCAATCTGTGTTTTCAAAATATTTTAAGTTTTTGTAGGGGCGTCTGTTAGTCGCTTACGGGCGGATAATATCCGCCCCTACATTTTAAAAGGAGAAGAATATATGAAAAAACGTATTCTTTCAATTTTTCTTGCAGTTTTTGTGCTTTTGGCGGCAATGCCTTTTGGCGCAGTTATGGCGGAAGAAACTGCAACTGAAATAGAAAATAATAATTCTTTTGCGGCAGAAATCACACTCTCTGAGCCTGATTTCCCCAAAACGGTTACAACCTATAAGGTTGCAAATAATTTCCCCTATGAGGCAGATACCTTCAGAGCAATGTGTAGCGGAGAGGCTAAGACCACCACAGTTGACTGGGACCCCGGCGCTGCAACAAATGCATCCGCTTATGCAAGTGTTAGTGGCGGCACAACAACTATAGAAAACGGTTGGGCAAAATTTACAGAGGGCGCCGAAAAAGGAACCTTTACGATTAACATTGTGCTTAAATCTTTGGTAGAGAGTGATACAAATTATATTGCAGTTGATGTGGATGCTAAGGGCATAACTTCAACGACCTCGAAAATGAGTGCAAGATTTGCAATGCGTACAACTACAGGTGATGATATGATGTATGCTACTGCAGGTCAGACCTATTATTTCTTGCCTGAGGCTACCGAAGAAAATCCTGAACCTGAACTGATAACCCGTACAATGAGCAGTTCTTCTAATGATTACAGTGCTACAATTTTTGTTTATCCCGGTGAAAAGGGAACTTTTTATTTTCCTGAAACAATGTTCCTTGCTTCTGAGGGTGTAGCAAACCACAATGACCTTAGTGCGTCTTGGGTTACTGACGGTAAAGGTGATTTCAGCAAGTTTTTGAATGATGAATGGCGCTTGGATCATAAAAGTTATACAAGTAATATGCTGTATTTCCAGTTCCGCAGCTGTATTCCTGCTAATGAGACTATTGCCTTTAGTAATGTTCGTTGGGTTTCAAATGTAAATTTCCCGCTTGATTACAATGCTGAATATGTCGACAATGATTTCAGCGATGCTGAGGCAACAGTTCCTACAGGCTGGGCTGATAACGGCAAAGGATTACCCACATTCTCAATAGAAGAAGGCGCTTTGAAGCATACTCTTTCAAATGATGCCTGGACAGAGGGAACATTTAATTACGGTTATACAGTAGATTTGGATTATCCTGCAACACAAGGCTTTGAGGCTATGATGTATGATGTGGATTTCTCAAATCTCACAACTGCTCCCGCTCTTCAGATTACATATAATGTTAAGAATACAAATTATGATAAAAACAAATATACACGCAGATACATAGTATCTGGCGGACCGGTTTTGGCGATCTGGGAAAATGGTGCTGTTGAGACAGTTAATGTAGGCACAGGTGAATGGCCCACATTCTCATTGCCTGCAGGATTCAAGGGAACAGTTGTAATTCCTTTTGAGTCTTTGAAGAGTATGACAACCGCAGGTTACACATATAAAGAAGTAACTCATGAGGGGTATACTTATGACGGCACACAAAAAGACCTTTATAAGAACAGTGCAGAGGAATCATATTCAGTTTCAATAACCACAAGAAATATTGCTTTTGAAGATTACGGCGATGTTATTACTAACGATAATTTCGGTTATCTTACAACCATAAAACCTGTTCTGGAAGAGGGCACTGTGTTCTCGGCTGATGCCCCTGTTGAAACAGAGACTAAAATTGCAGAGGAAATTGACACAATAGAGGGTTGGGTAAAAATCCCTGAGGGTACAGCGGCAGGCACAATTCTTGCTAATAAATACCGTATTGCGAATACAACTTCGACCGATTCTATAGTTCTTTCTATGAATGCTTCGGGAAATCCCGTGCTTTATCTCTCTGACGGTGATGGTCTTGCAGTTAATTTTGTAATTAGTGATGTTGACCTTCGTACAGATAAGTGGACACATATTGCTTTTGTTAAAAATACTGAATCTGCAACTGTAAACTGCTATATCAACGGTTTACTACAAAGCAGTACCGAAATCCCCGAGGGATTTGCAGAGGTTAAACCTTATCATCCGTTAACAATAGGTCACTATATACATGACGAACTCGGTACTGCAACATTCGGCGGAGAGGTGGCAAACCTTAAACTCTGGAGTAAGGCACTTACCTCAAGTGAAATTCTGAATTCTGCTATAAATGAGTCAACCGTTCAGGATGGTCTTATTTCCGCGTGGACATTAAACGGCGAAAATGCATTTGCTGATATAGCAGGAAACTATGATTTAGCGGTTTATGACCTTTACATCACCTCTGAAGACGAGACTTACGCCAAGTATAGTGCTATTCCTGAGGACGGATATACCTTTGCAGTCCTTCCTGATACTCAGATAGCAAACCAGAGAGAGGCTGTCACAGGCGATAGCGACGGATTCTCCAAAATGTATCAGTGGATGATAGATAATAAGGACGCCTTGAATCTTAAATTCGCTATGGGTGTAGGAGATATTACAAATAAGGACAGAGCCGAAGAATATATCTTGGCAAAAGACAATTTCGATAAATTGGCTGAGGCCGGTATCGGCTGGTCTGTTGTTGGCGGAAACCATGATTTTTACGACGGAAGTGTTGCTCCTAATAACACTACAAATCTTAACACATATTTCCCCGCAAGTGAGATTTCCACTTATTCCTGGTTCGGCGGATTTATGGAAGAGGGTAAAATAGATAATGCTTACTATTACATAACAGTAAACGATACAAAATATCTTATTCTCAACCTTATGTGCGAGCCTTATGACAATGTTGTTGAGTGGGCAAATCAGGTTTGCGCTAAGAATAAAGACTGTAAGATAATTGTTATAACCCACGAATATTTAAATAATGATGCCGATTTCAGAACAACAGGTTATTGCTCGTATGAAGGCAGAAACAATCACGGTATCCATCTTTGGAATAAACTTATAAGCCGTCATGAAAATATTATAATGGCCATCGGCGGTCATGTTTCCATACCTGATATCCAGTACAGAGAAGATTTGGGTGTGAACGGCAACAAGGTTATAAGTGTTCTGGTGGACGGTCAGGCGCTTGACTGGGGCAATTCTCATAACCTGCTTATGCTTCTCAAATTTTCTAAAGACGGAAGCAAAGTTACATTCAACTATTATTCTCCGACTCACGGTGCATATCTCGATAAAAACAATCAGTTCACACTCGATGTTGACGGTGTGACATCTGATGAGCCTGTACCTGCCGCACCGGTTACAAATTATACCTATTCTAAGTATCACAGCGGTGAGATTATTCGTGAATACGAGTGGTTTACAAATAAAAGTTCTTTGATTAGTGCATTCAGTGCAAGTAAACATTCAGTTGTTAATTCAAACAATTTCTCTTGGTATAACAATATGCTTAAATTTACTGCTGCCGCAGAATTTAATATTGACCCTTCAACTGTTACCGAAGAAAGCACAGGCACACCTTACGATAAAGACCAGATAGAAATTTCTTTCTATTCACTGCCTAATGTTATGAACAAAAATCAAAAAGCAATATCTTTCTATGTTGACCTTAGCGGTGCTAAAAAGAAATCTTATATTAAAATTGCCTATAACAACGGCGCTAAGTCTTATCAGGCGGCTAATGGCGGTATTCTTTACCTTGTAGATATGGACGGAAATATCACCGAAAAGCCTATTAC
>JAFVTZ010000173.1 GCA_017502965.1 Clostridia bacterium | reverse complement strand
TCTCCTGCCAGTATCACAACTGCACCCTTTTGCTCGGTTATATATGAAATATCTTCCAGCAAAACATTAAGGTCTCCGCCCCAAGGGGTAGAGCGTTTGAAATTGAAATTTATTATATCTTTAATTTTAAGTTCATAAGCCGTTCGCGGAAAGTTTTCAAGTATTACCGCTCCCTCAAGGCAAGCCCAGAAAGATGCGCTGTCAAGCCCTAAAGATGCAGTTTTTGAAGACAAAAATCCTTCTTTGAGATAACTTTCAATATCGGCACTTTGCTGAACTGCAATACTTTTAAGTCTTTCGGTTATATTTCCGCTTTCACTCACAAACAAAAGTGTATCGAGCACATAGTCAAACACAGTTTCGCCGTTATAAATAAGCGGAATATATCTGTCAGCAGAAACCGAAATTCCGTTTTGAAGAGCGGCAATATCCGCACCTATGCACTGACTTTGCAAAGGAGTGAGTTTTTTATTTGTTTTTAAATATTCGCCGAGCGTTTCGGCTAATTCTTCGGGATTATAAAGCACCTCGCAGGCAGGGGTTATTTCTATACTTTCGGTATTTTCTGTGCGTCGCTGAGTTTCTATATCGAAAAAGGAGATGTTATCTATTTCATCGCCCCAGAACTCTATTCTGCAAGGATTTTGACTGTTTACAGGAAAAACATCAATTATTCCGCCTCTTTGCGAAAACTGACCTTTGCCCTCACAAAGTTCACTTCTGACATATCCTGCTGTCAGCAATTTTTCCATTAAATCTTTTGTATCAACCTCTTGGGCAGTTTTAAGAGTAAACCTTGCACGGCATAAAATTTCGGGCGGTACGGTATACTGCAAAGCCGCATCAACAGACACGCAAAGCAGGTCAAAAGCCCCGTCTGCAAGTGCAGACAGGGTGTCAGTTCTTTTATGTTCGTATTCCTTTGAGTAGCCGCTGAAAGCACCGATACAATAGTCTCTTAGCGGAAAATTCACTGCCCGAATTCCTAAAGATTTAGCATCGTTTACAAGTTCCAGAGCGGATGCTTCATCCTGAGTAACAACAGTAATTCTCCTGCCCGTTTCCCTTAAAACCGCCGCCAAAACTGCCGCCTTGTGGATATGAGACAGCCCTGTGCAGGCAAGCGGAAGTCTTTCCTTTTCTATATCGGAAAACAAGGTTTTAAAATCAGAGTCTTTCAGCAGAATTTTATCAATAAATTCCATCTTGACCTCAACTGTTAAATTTGTTCATTGCAGAATCTATTCCTCTGACAATTATCTCTTTAACCGCTTTGACGGCGGTTTCTATTCCTTTTGTAAGATTTTCTTCCTCTTCTTTGGGGAATTTTCCGAGCACCCAACTTGCAAGGTCGTAAGAAGGATGCGGTTTTGCGCCGACGCCCATTTTTATCCTCATTATATCGTCACGCCCTGAAAGTTCAATTATATCTTTCATTCCGTTATGACCGCCGTGGCTTCCCTTTCGGCGCATTCTGATTTTGCCGACATCGAGTGAAATATCATCGTGAATTATAATAACTTTATCCCAAGGAATTTTATAAAAGACCTGCGCCTGAGTGACAGCCGCTCCCGAATTGTTCATAAAAGTCTGCGGTTTTATAACAAGTATACGGCTGTCCTTAATCCTGAATTCACCGCAAAGGGCATTGAATTTGTTCTTATTAAATGCAAAACCCTCGCTGTCAGCCAGTTTATCCACCGCCATAAAACCTATGTTGTGACGGGTCTTTTCATACTGCATACCTGGATTTCCCAAACCCACCACAAGCCAATCATACGTGGGTTTACTTTTAAATAACATACCTACTCACCTTAAATTTATATTTCCACAAGAAATAATACCACAGCAAGGTTATTTTTACAAGCAAAAATATCAGTTGTAAAATGCAGCAAAAAGTGTTAAACTGTGTATTAGTATATTATAATTAAAACCGAGGTTTATTATGAATATTATAGTTGTTGGTTGCGGTAAAATAGGAACTACACTTGTTTCAAGCCTTGTTGCCGAAGGGCACGACCTTGTTGCGGTGGATAATAATCCCGATGTTATTGCTCAGATTACAGATATTTACGATGTTATGGGTATTTGCGGAAACGGCGCAGACTGCGATATTCTTGAAGAAGCCGCCGCAAACAAAGCCGACCTTATTGTAACTGCTACGGGGTCTGACGAACTTAATATGCTCGCCTGCTTTTTAGCCAAGCGTATGGGCACAAAGCATACAATTGCCAGAATAAGAAACCCTGAATATAACGACAGAAGTCTCAGTTTTATGAGGCATCATCTCGACCTTTCGCTTGCAATAAACCCTGAACTTTTAGCCGCAAGGGAACTTTTCAGCCTTTTAAAACTCCCCTCTGCCGCAAAAGTTGAAACCTTTTCGGTCAGAAATTTTCAGATAATTGAACTCCGCCTAAAACCCGATTCTTTGCTTGACGGAATGCGCCTTTCCCAGATGAGAAATGTTTACAAAGGAAATTATCTTATCTGTGCCGTTCAAAGAGGAGATGAGGCTTACATTCCCGACGGTAATTTTATACTCAGAAGCGGGGATAAAATAGGTCTTACTGCAACTCACACCGAAATTGCAAAACTGCTCAAAGAACTTGGTCTTATGCAAAAGCAGGCAAGAAATATTATGATACTCGGTGGCAGCCGAACCGCATATTATCTTACAAAAATGCTCTGTGCGGCAGGAAACTCGGTAACAGTTATCGAGCGTGACCGCCGTCTTTGTGAAGAATTCTGCGAAACTGTACCCAAAGCCACCGTAATAAACGGCGACGGCACTCAGCAGGATTTATTACTTGAAGAGGGTCTTCGCTCGGTCGATGCTTTTGTGTCGCTCACAGGTATTGACGAGGAAAACATTCTCCTCGCTTCTTATGCCTCGTCGCAGAACGTTCCGAAAGTTATATCCAAAGTTAACCGCGAGGAACTTATTCCCCTTGCCGAACACTGGGGACTTGACTGCCTTGTTTCTCCGAGAAAGATAATTGCAGATGTCTTAGTAAGATATGCCAGAGCGCTCCAGAATTCAGAGGACAGCAGTGTTGAAACGCTGTATAAACTTATGGATGATAAGGTTGAGGTACTGGAGTTTATAGTTAAACCCGATTTCCCGAAACTTCAGATACCTTTCAAGGATTTAAAAACAAAACCGAATACTCTCGTTGCAGGAATTATGCGCGACCGCAAGACAATTATCCCCTCAGGTGAAGATATGTTGCTTGGCGGCGACAAGGTGGTAGTGCTTGCAGCAAATCAGCGTATAAACAAACTTTCAGATATATTAGGGTAAAACGATATGAATAGAAAAATGGTTTTTTATATGATAGGACGCATTATTCTGATAGAAGCGGCACTTTTGCTGCTTCCGTCTGTTTGTGCTTTGATTTATAGGGAAAACTGTTTGTTTGCATTACTGATTACTATACTTATAGCGGTTGTTTCAGGGCTTGGACTGACACTTCTTAACAAACCCAAAGACATAACAATATTTGCAAAAGAGGGTTTTGCAATTGTAGCGCTTGCATGGATAGTGCTTTCAGCAATAGGCGCTTTGCCGTTTGTTATAAGCGGAGAAATCCCCTCTTTTACAGATGCTTTTTTTGAAACTGTCAGCGGGTTTACAACTACGGGAGCATCCATTCTCACAGATGTTGAAGCAATGCCCAAAGGTCTTCTTTTCTGGCGCAGTTTCACCCACTGGATAGGCGGTATGGGAATACTTGTGCTGGTGATGGCTATTGTTCCTACCGATTCAGGACGTTCGATTCACATAATGCGAGCCGAAATGCCGGGACCTATTATCGGAAAACTTGTACCGAGAATCCGTACCACCGCTAAAATTTTATATCTTATTTACATTGTTATGACCGCCGTTCAGGTAATATTTTTGCTTTGCGGTAAAATGTCTCTTTTCGAAAGTCTGATTCACGCATTCGGTACAGCAGGTACAGGCGGTTTTGGTGCAAAGGCGGACAGTATTGCAGGTTACAGCCCGTATTTACAATGGGTTATAACAGTATTTATGCTGATTTTCGGAGTTAATTTCAACCTTTATTATCTTATTCTCGTCAGAAAAGCACGTTCAGCCTTTAAAAGCGAAGAGTTCTGGAGTTATATTGCAATAGTTTCGGTTGCAACCGCAGTTATAACCTTTAATATTCTGCCGCAGATGAAAAATGTTTCAGAGTCACTCAGGGCAGCGGCTTTTCAGGTGGCATCCATAATTTCGACCACAGGTTACGCTACTGCAGACTTTAACTTATGGCCTTCTCTTTCAAAGGGAATTCTTTTTATACTTATGTTTACAGGTGCTTGCGCAGGTTCAACAGCAGGCGGATTAAAAATATCAAGAGTTGTTCTGATTTTTAAATCTATACGTTCAAATTTAAAGCATATGCTCCATTCTCGCTCGGTTGAATCCGTGCGTTTTGAGGGCAAAACTCTTGATAATGCCACTGTCAGAAATGTTACAGCATATTTAGGGATTTATATTTTCTGTTTTGTAGCAATTTTCCTGATTTTATGCATAGAACCTTTCGATTTAGAGACTAATATTTCCGCCGTTGCAGCCTGCTTTAACAATGTAGGCCCCGGATTTTCCGCAGTAGGCCCTGCAAGCAGTTATACAGAGTATTCCGACCTTTCAACCTGGGTGCTTTCTTTTGCAATGCTGTTAGGCAGACTTGAAATTTTCCCTGTGCTCCTTTTATTTTCACCAACAGTATGGATAAAAACCAAAACTACCAAAAAGAGGATTTGAAATGACCGATGCTATTAAAAAAACCGCCTTATTATTTTTGATTTTTGCATTTATACTTTGCGGTTGCAAAAAAGAGGAAAAAATTTCTTCTGATATATCTTCAGATTTTTCCTCATCAGAAATTGTTGAAAATACCGTCAGCAATATCCCTGCAGATGATACTTTAGACCCCGAAAACACCGAATCCGATACCCAAAGTGGCGTCACCGTTACTGCCGAGCAACTTGAAAACAAAAAAGGCAAAGCAAACGGAATAGATGTTTCAAAATGGCAGGGTAAAATTGATTGGAAAAAGGTGAAATCATCAGGCATAGATTTTGCAATTATAAGAATAGGTTACCGTGCCGAGGACGGCAATATTTACAAAGACCCCAATGCCGACTATAATATTCAGCAGGCCGACAAAGCAGGACTTCTTATAGGAGTTTATTTTTACTCAACAGCCCTGAATACAGCCGAAGCGGTTTCAGAGGCAAAATGGGTAGCCGAGGCGGTAAAGGGATATCCGATATCATACCCTGTAGTATATGACTGCGAATCATTTATGGACCCTTCAAGCCGTATATATGCACTCTCGGTTTCCAAGCGGACAGATAACGCTCTGGCTTTTTTAGGGCATATTAAAAGTTCAGGGTATGACGGTATGTTTTATGCCGCTAAAAGCGATATCGAAAATTCATACAACTGGCAAACCGAAAGAATTGCAGCTAAATATAAAATCTGGGTTGCGCATTACAGCGAAATAACATATCCCGCGAAAGAAAATCCCGATTATTCGGGAAAATACGATATGTGGCAATACACAAATATGGGTAAAGTTGCAGGAATAAAAGGAAACACCGATATGATAGTTTCTTATTTCACCTGCGAAAAATCCGCTCCCAAGAGCAATAAAGCGCCCGAAACTGCAACAGCACCCACAGAAACCGATTTGACATATACCTCTGTCAACGATAAAGTTACCGCAAAAGATGTTGTAAATCTCAGAGATGCCGCCACAACAAAATCCAACATTGTCGGCAAACTCAAAAACGGAGAAGTGCTGACCCGAACCGCAACCGGCACAAACGGTTGGTCAAAACTTCTGTGGGGCGGAAAAACCGTTTATGCAATAACGAGTTACCTCACAACAGATTTAAACTTTGCCCCACCTAAAGAAGAACAGGTTACAGACAGCGTTTATTCCACAGTGGACGAAAAAGTGACCGCTAAGGATACAACCAATCTCAGGTCAGTTGCAAGCAGTAAAGATGCTTCGACTATAGTGCACACCCTTAAAAACGGCGAGATAGTTACCCGAACTGGAATAGGCACAAACGGTTGGTCAAGGCTCGAATATAACGGGCAAACGGTTTATGCAATAACAAGTTATCTGACTACCAACTTAACACCAAAAGCACCCGAAACCTCTGAAAGCAAACCTGAGCCGCCAAGTGACGGTTTTAAAGAGGTTAACGAACAGGTCACCGCAAAAAGCGAGACAAATCTGCGCACAGAGCCGAGTTCCAAAAATCCCGATACTGTGGTATACACCCTTAAAAACGGAGAATTTGTAACACGAATCGGTATAAATGAAGCGAGCGGCTGGTCAAAACTTTCCTACAACGGTCAGACAGTTTATGCAATAACAAGTTATCTTATAAAAGAGGAATCAGAATGAAAAGCAACTGCGAAAATTGCGCCAATTATATTTATGACGATGAGTTTGACTGTTACTGCTGCGATGCATCTCTTGACGAGGACGAAATGCGTCTGTTTTTAACGGGACAAAATTCTAACTGCCCGTACTTTGTATTTTATGATGAATACGGCATAGTCAGAAAACAAAATTAGGAGTGTTGAAATGTTATATGTTTATTTAATAGTAAGCGCTGCGCTTATACCTCTTCTCAATAACTTTTTTGATATTTTACAGCAGCCTTATTCGTGGTGGTTAGTACCTGTTTTATTCGTTGGATTTTTTATCACCTTTGTGCTTTTGCAGGGTCTTGCATTTTTACTCATAATTCTTACCGCAAATCCTGAAAAAGAAACCGACCCTTGGGATAAACCTTTCAGGTTTTTGCTCAAACACACCCTGCCGATAATTGTTTTTCTGGCAAGAGTTAAAATCAATTACAAAGGTCTTGAAAAAATGCCCGAAAATGCAGGCAAAATGCTCTTTGTCTGCAATCATCAGCACGATTTTGACCCCGTTATCATACTTTCGGCTTTCCCCGATTCAAAAATCGGTTTTATAGGTAAAAAAGAAATTTATGTTACAATGCCGTTTATTGCAAAGGCTATGCACAGACTTCACGGTCTGCCTATCGACCGCGAAAATGACCGCGAGGCGGCAAAAACCATTATAAAAGCAATTAAACTTATTAAGGAAGACAGGGCGTCTATCGGTCTTTTCCCCGAGGGTTATGTCAGCAAATCCTGCGAACTTCTGCCGCTTCGAAACGGCTCACTCAAAATTGCCCTTAAAACAGGAGTGCCCGTGGCAGTTTGTGTTTTGAATAATACAAGGTCGCTTCCCGAAAACATTTTCCGCAGAAAAACCGAAATTGAGTTCAGGCTGCTTGATGTGATTTATCCCGAGCAGTACGAAGGTATGAACACCTCAGAACTCGGAGATATAATACATAAACAAATGGAAGATGCATTAAAAGAAATAAGAGGATAAGCAAAAAGGTAGCAGAGAATTTTCTGCTACCTTTTTTTCTTGGATTCCCAAGGTTTTATATTTTTAAGTTGTTCAAACAGTTCTATATAAGACTGATGTCTGCTTTCTGCAATTTCGCCTTTCTTTACCGCTTCGCAAACAGCACAGCCGTTTTCTTTGATATGGGTGCAGGAAGTGAATCTGCACTGCGAAGAAAAGGGCTCAAAATCAGGAAAACAATCAACAAGCCTCTCTTTAAGTTCGGCATCACCGAATTCAAGTTCGAGGGAAGAAAAACCGGGGGTATCGACAACAAAACCGCCAAAAGGCAAACCGTAAAGTTCAGTGTGTCGGGTGGTGTGTCTTCCTCTGCCCAACTTATCGCTCACTTCACCCGTAGCGATAAGATTCTCCCCAAAAATACGATTTAAAATACTCGATTTTCCAACGCCCGAATTTCCCGTAAATGCGCTTACACAGCCTTTGAGTTCGTTTTTAAATTCTTCAATGCCGTCACCGTTTTCAGCACAGATAACATAAACTTTAAAACCTGATTTTTCATAAATATTTTTCCAAGCCGAAAAATCACCCATATCGCTTTTATTGAAAACTATTATGGGCTCAATTCCGTTAAAGCGTGCTATTACGGTCATTTTGTCTATAACTGACGCGCTCGGAGCGGGCGAAGAATAGGCTGAAACGATAAACAGTTTATCAATATTCGCAACGGGTGGACGCATAAGACAACTGTGCCTCGGCAGAATTTTATTCACAATACCGCTTTTTTCGCCTGTCTTTTCATATTCAACACTGTCACCGACCAAAGGGGAAACTCCGCTTTTACGGAAGTTTCCCCTTGCTTTACATTCGAAAATCATATCGCCATCTGCCACGTAGTAAAAACCGGACAGTGCTTTTACGATGATTCCTGTCATACCTTATACTGCCTCATCGGAAGAACCGTTGTCACTGCTGTCCGAACCGCCGGCACCTGTGCTTTCATCTTCAGGCTCGGTGGGATAAGAGGTATATTCCTTAATAATCTTAACTCTGCCCTTTTCAACATCTACAGTAATGTCATAAAGGTCATAATACTCCTCTTTATCGGAAGAAATCTTAACTGTGATTTCGTGATTCTGTTCCTCGGTTATGAGGTCTTCGAAAGTATATGTGCTGAGTTCTTGGGAATTAACCTTATGGCCCTCTGTCAGCATTTTGCCGTTCTGCCAGATAGAAAGATAATAGGTTGTAGTCTTGAAATCTTTCGGCACATCTACTTCAACCTCATATTTATAGCCTTTGCAGACATAAATTTCAACTGCTGTGCCCTCAGGAACTTTGGAAGAAGAACTTTCAGGTGACTGTTTTACAACATAACCCAAAGGATAATACTTATCATCAAAGGATATCTGTGCTTCCATAATCTTAGCAACAAGACCTTTTGCTTTGAGCGCCGCATCTGCATCAGCCTGAGTCATACCCACAACATCGGGAACAGTAACATTTTTAGTAGGTTTACCTG
>JAFVTZ010000172.1 GCA_017502965.1 Clostridia bacterium | reverse complement strand
CTTTGTATTATCAGTGTTCACAGCCAAATAAATGATATTATTCTGAGTGCAGTAATCATCAAATTCTTTTTCTGAAAACCCTAAAATTTCACAGACTTTTGCCTTTCCCGTTTCGCTTGTGTAAAACTCATCCCCTGCTTTAAGGGTGAATTCCTTTTCCTCAGCACAAACCGTAAAAGAAAAAAACATACAAAGAATACTTATAATTAAAACTATTTTCTTAAACACAAAACCACCCTCTTTAACTGTTTTGCCTTTTAGCGGCAGTAAGAGTGTTTTGCATAAGCATTGCAATGGTCATAGGTCCTACACCGCCGGGAACGGGAGTAATAGCGGAGCATTTATCAAATACTGCATCATAATCAACATCGCCGCATAGTTTTCCGTTTTCGCGGTTCATCCCGACATCAATAACTACAGCACCCTCTTTTACCATATCGGGGGTTACAAAGCCTGCTTTACCCACAGCCGCAACCAGAATATCGGCATTTTTGCAAACCTCTTTTAAATTCTTAGTTCTTGAGTGGCAGATAGTAACCGTTCCGTTTTTATGTAAAAGCAACATTCCCATAGGTTTGCCTACTATATTGGAACGACCTATAACAACGCAAGTTTTACCCTCAACATCTATATTTTCGAAAGCCAGCATTTCCATAATTCCTGCAGGAGTGCAAGGAACGAAATCATAGTCGCCTATCATAATTCTGCCAACATTATGCGGATGGAAAGCATCAACATCCTTTTCAGGCAGAATTGAATTTATAATGAGTTTTTCATCAAGGTGTCTCGGCAGCGGCAACTGACAAAGAATACCGTTGATACTCTTTTTGTTGTTAAGTTCGAAAATTAAATCAAGCAACTCCTGCTCGGTTGTGTTTTCAGGCAAAGCATACTCCTCGGATATAATACCGAGCGCTTCGCAAGCCTTTTTCTTGTTAGCAACATATACTTTTGATGCAGGGTCTTCCCCCACTATAATAACAGCAAGTCCGACAGTTATTCCTTTATCTTTCAGTTCTGCAACGCCTTTTGCAACACGCTCTTTAACCGCAGCAGAAATAACCTTTCCGTCAATTATTCTGGTCATCTTCTATCTCCTTTAAATCGCTTTCAGAAGTTTCATCTTCTTCAATCTGGACACTTTCATCCTCAAATTGCTGAGCAAAAACCTGAGTATATTCAACATCTGTGTCATTTTCTTTAAGTCTTCTCAATATCACTGTCAAAGCAGTTACCGCTCCGATACAAAGCGCAAAGGACAAAAGTGCCGACACTTTAAGTCCGCCAATCATAAGACTGTCAGTCCTCAGCAGTTCGATAAAGGCTCTGCCGAAACCGTACCACGCGCAGTATGACAAAATAATCTGACCACTGAATTTGCGCTTTTTAGAAAGGTGATGAAGCAGGAAAAATCCCGCTATACACCAGACCGATTCATAAAGAAAACATGGGTGAACAAGACCCTCGCCCATTTCATATACGGTAATATCGCTCTGCATACCCCACCAACTGCTGTTTGTGAAACCGCCGTAGGCTTCCTGATTTATGAAATTTCCCCATCTGCCTATTCCCTGACCGATGAGAAAACCTATTGCCGCGATATCAAACATATCGAAAATTCTGACTTTTCTGAGTTTGCACATAATTCCGCCTGTTGCGAAAGCTCCGATAACACCGCCGTAAATTGCAAGACCTGCAAAACCCGAAGAATCTCCGAAACCGAAAAAGTCACCGATACTCTCAAGTTTAACCCCGTCAAAAATAACATAATAAAGTCTGGCGCAAAGTATTGCTACAGGCACTGTCACCAGAACAACATCAAGCATTCTGTCAGTATCAATAGAAAAGCGTTTTGCATTTCTCATACCGTAAATCAAAGCCAGCAAAAAACCTAAGGCTATTATTATGCCGTACCAGTAAACATCCCAGTGTTTATCCCCTATCGGGATACTGAAAGCCACACGGCTGACAGTAAGTTTTATACCGAAAATGGTAATAGCAATTTTATCCATCAGGCTTCCTCCATAGGTTTGATAACCGAAAGTACGGTTTTTTCGCCGTCTAACTTAAGCAGTCTTCTGTAAACATCATCAACCGTTACAGACCTTAAATACTTGATTTCATCGAAAAGACCTGTATCGCAAACTGCACAGTCAACAAACTGCATTGCTATTCCATCAACGCTGTCAAACATACGTATAGCATTACCGTACATTCCGCAACGGATAGCCGAAAACAGTTTTTTATCAATACCCTCGGCTTTTACGCGCTCAACCTCTGCCTTTATTTCCTCTGCAACACGCTCGGGGTCATTTGATTCACCCTCAAATATAACCGCGGCATACCCGTTGCCGTTGAAATATTCAGAAGAAAATTCATCATTTATAAGCCCCTCGGTTATGAGTTTTTTATAAAGCGGAGAAGCATCTCCTGCGAGGATTTCAATAAGAAGCGCAGTAGTCACTTTTTCTTTAAGAGTGCGCTCAGGAGTTTCAATTTTTTCCTTATATCCAAGGCAGAATATCGGCTGAGCAACTGCAAGTTTCTGCGAAACATAGGGTTTTACTACCTCTTCGGGCTCATCCTCATTTATTCTTTCTATCTCAATGCTGTCTTTAGGTTTAACAGAATCTTTTATCTGCTTTAAAACACGCTCTGCATCTACATTTCCTGCAATACAGATAAACATATTTGAAGGATTATAGAAAGTATTATAACACTTGTAAAGCAGTTGGTCATCTATCTGTGCAATAGACTCAACCGTGCCCGCAATATCAATTCTTACAGGGTGTTTATGGTACATCCCTTTGAGCATATTGAACATAACTCGCCAACCGGGGTTATCGTCATACATCCTGATTTCCTGACCTATTATTCCCTGCTCTTTCTCAACAGTTTCCTTTGTGAAATAAGGAGACTGAACAAAGGACAGCAATATATCAAGATTTTCATAAAACTTATCTGAACAGGAGAAAAGATAGCAGGTGCGGTCAAAAGAAGTGAATGCATTACAGTATGCACCTGTTTTTGCGTATTTTGCAAAAGCATCCCCGTCTTCACTTTCAAAAAGTTTATGCTCCAAAAAATGGGCAATACCCTCGGGCACACGGGTCTTATCACCGTTTACTGAAAAACAGGTGTCAATTGAGCCGTACTTTGTGCCGAAAATTGCATAAGATGAATTATACTGAGGTTTTTCAAGAATATAAACTTTAAGACCTGAGGAAAGGGTTGCTTTAATATAACTTTCCCCTATATCGCTATGGAATATTTCGCGTTTCATCAGTCTACCTCCTTAGGTACAAGTTTATAAACAGTATGAAGATTTACCCCGTTTGCGGCATCTATAACATCCTGCTTTGTGATTTTCTTAATCTTTTCGGCTATATCCGAAGGTGAGTAAAGTTTTGTGTTGTTGATTTTTATCGCATACCAGTTATTAAGCGAAGTAAGACTGTCATTATAAGTATTCAGCGAATCGCAGATACTCTTAATTGATGACTCGAATTCAAAATCCGAAAACTCACCTTTTTTAACAATTTCAAGTTGATTTAAAATCTCTTTCTGAGCCTTTTCGCAGTTTTGCGCCTCAACACCCGATTCTACAATAAGCAGACCTTTCTGACGAATGCAGGAAGCCGTACAGTAATAGCAAAGGCTCATCTTTTCGCGCACATTGGCAAAAAGTCTTGAATAAGGGCCGCCGCCGAAAATATCTGACATTACCATCATCGGCAAAGACTCATCGTCATTACCGCTCATCTCACAGGAAAAGCCCATACAAAGTTTGCCCTGTGCTATATCGTCACACTCGGTAACTTTATAAGGCTCGAGCGCAAATTCGGTGACTCTTGAACCTTTGCAGTTAACAACATCCAAGCGCTCAATCTTTGCAAAGCGGTCTGAAACTTCCTCAAAAAGTCCCGCAGGCAAAGCCGCTCCCACAACGTGAACTCTTACAAAGGCAGTTTTTAGCAGATGCTCCCAAGCCTCATAAAGGCTTTGACCCGTAATCGCTTCAACATCACTGACAGTTCCGCATTTTGGTATACCGTAAACCTTTCCGCGGTACATTTCTTCAATAAGGCGGTTTTTGGCATAAATGCGTTTTTCACTGAATTCGCCCTTTATATGCTCAATAGCCTTGCGCTTTTCTCTTTCAAGGTCAGTATCCAGAAACGCACCGTTTTCGGTATTAGGCTCGAAAATAAGACCGAGTAACAGGTCGGTTGCCTGCTTGATAAGAGATTCGCCGTCAATTGAAAAACGGTCATTTATAACCGAAATATTCATCTTGAGCAGTTGATAGTCGCCGTTCTTTTCAGCCGAAGCATCAAGCCTTGCGCCGTAAAGTTTATTAAGTTTATAATTAAGGCGCGAAAAATCAGGGTAAGCCTTACTGCAACTGGTCAGAATAAAAGGAAGCAAAGCATTTGCTGCCACCCTTTTCTTTTCAAGCGGCATATAAAAATTAAAAGAAATAAGTGTTGTATTGAAACGCTGGTTTTCAATAAACAACCCCTCTACACCCGAGGAGAGAGTCACATTTTTTACAGACATAATCTATCTCCGTTCATATATTATAACAGTCATTATAATGGTTATAGTTAGTCGAAACAGGTTTTTCCAGTTTCGACACCAAATCTTCGATTTGGAGACAAATTTTCAAAAAAAATTTGTCTTTAACCATTGCAATGAATGTTGTGTGTGATTGAATTATTAAAGAATTCAATCACACGAAGCCGATTTTATCGGCTTTGTCAAAACTCTAACAGCGTTTTGACAAACTACAGTCATTATACCACAACTTGCTTTAAGATTACAACAATAATAATATATAAAAATTGCATTATTATAAAAAATATGGTAAAATATTTAAAAATCAGAATTTTTTGCCTCAAAGGCGGTGACTGCAGATGAAAAACAAACCTAAACACGGTATCAGAATCCCCACCAGAATAATAATATCTGCATTTTTATTACTTATCCAGTTCGGTTTTCTGTTTGCCTCTCTTTACAATGTTACCTGGCATTCGACAGGTCTATATGTGCTGTCAATGTTTCTGGGTATTCTGACTGTTGTTATTATAATAAACCGCAGGTCTAACCCAGACCATAAAATAGCATGGATAGTTTTTATCCTGCTGTTTCCCGTATTCGGAATTACGGTGTTTTTGCTCTGGGGCGGCGGACGTATTATGCCGATAATAAAAAAGCGTATGCGTATATGCGAAGCAAGATATTTAAGATACTTGCGGGATGATGAAACTGTCCGCGATAAACTTAAATATTATGACCTTATCCACTCCCGTCAGGCAGACTACTTAACCGGCGAATCGGGATATCCGCTTTATGATAAAACCTCAACCGAATATCTCTCCCCCGGTGAAAAATTCTTCCCCCGTCTTTTGCAGGAACTTGAAGCCGCAGAAAAATACATCTATATTGAATTCTTCATCCTTGCCGAGGGATATATGTGGGACCAGATGCACGAAATACTCTCCCGAAAAGTAAAAGAAGGGGTAGAAGTAAAGATTATTTTCGACGATTTCGGTTCAATTAAGCGCCAGAACAGAGGTTTTGTTTCCAAACTCAAATCCGAGGGTATTGAAGTCACAGCATTTAATCCCATAAACCCCATAATGAATATATTTATGAACAACCGAAATCACCGTAAAATCATTGTTATAGACGGTAAAACCGCAATAACAGGCGGCATAAATATCGGTGACGAATATATAAATAAAATCGAACGCTTCGGTTATTGGCTTGACTGTGCGGTAATAATAAAAGGAAAGGCTGTTACAAGTTTTCTCGCAATGTTTTGCTGTATGTGGGAGTTTTCCACCCACAAGCGGATCCCCATTAAAAAACATATAGCCGAATGCTCCTCTGAGGATGACGGATTTGTTATCCCTTACTCTGACGACCCCTTGACCGAGAAAAATCCTGCCGAAGGGCTTTATATGCAAATTCTCAACACCGCCCAGCGTTATGTTTATATTATGACCCCGTATCTTATTATTGACAATAATATGAAAAGCGCTCTGAAAATGGCGGCAAGATCGGGTATTGATATAAGAATAATAACACCTTTTGTTCCTGATAAGACCTATGCACATAATGTAACCCAGTATAATTATCTGGAACTGCTTGAAGCAGGCATAAAAATTTATGAGTATACACCGGGGTTTGTTCATTCAAAACTTTTTATTTCGGATGATAAGGTTGCCACTGTGGGTACTGTCAATATGGACTACCGCAGTTTCGTTTTCCATTTTGAATGCGGAGCGTGGATATGCGATAACAGCACAGTTCTTGACATCCGCGACCATTTTAACGAGACTTTACAGCAGTGCCGTGAAATAAAACTTGAGAAATGGAAAAAGCGCCCGATACTTCTCAGAATGAAGCAGGCAATACTCCATATCTTTGCTCCCTTTATGTGATTGACATTTTATAAAAATACTGATATAATAATTATATCTAAAAATCAAATTCTGAGAAAGGAGTCTTATCTATGAAAGGCTTTTTTAAATTTCTTTTATCCATACTTGCCGTTTTTGGCGCTGTTATAGGTGCTCTTGCGATTTTTGACAAATTCTCAAACAAAAACCGCATCAAAGGCGATTATCTCGAATGTGATTCCGAAGAGGATTACGAAGACGTAACCGACCAAGAGGAATAATCAAAAAGGTTGCTTCGCAAGGCTTCTCATAATGATGATTACAAATTTCGGCAGAGATGTTGTTTTCTCTGCCGATTTTGTGTTATAATGTGGTTGTCAAGAAAACCTCCCTCCGAGAAGGAGTCTTTGAGTGCGTACAACTTTATGTGGTATGGACTTTGCCAAATGCATTGTAATACAAATGCAAAATTAGAGATAAAAATCAACCTATAAAAATATCGTAAAGAAGGGACAAAAATGCGATATTTCAAGTATAAGAATACAAACAAAAATATAAACTATGCGCTAAAAGAACAATACAAACTTTTAACCGAAGATGAAAAGCGTACTTTCCGTAAAGAAAAACGATGGAGAAAATTCAGCTCTGTTGTCTCGCTCAGTATTTACTTCTCTTG
>JAFVTZ010000171.1 GCA_017502965.1 Clostridia bacterium | reverse complement strand
TTTATGAATACACCTCGGAACAGTTTGCAGTTTACAACAGTTTTAATTTTTATACATACAAAGACACTGATTATTCCCTGAGTTTTTTCAAAGATGTAAGTGAGGTTGAAAATCAGAGTTGGTACAGAAACTTTTTCGACCGCAATCTTGATACACAGTGGTTTCCGCTCACACAAAACGGCGAACATCTGCTTGTAAATATTCAGCGCATTTTTGACAAGGAATTAAACGAGGTAGGCATTTTAAGGGCTGAACTCAATCTTGAATATATAGCATATTCTTATTCATATCCGCTCAGAAAATCGAGCACACTTTTTATGTTTTCGCAGGACGGCGAGATGATTTATTTTAACAATAACTCTCAGTGTTATAAGGATATGAAGCAGTCTCCAAATGCTTTCAGATCTGCTTTTTCGCAACTTGAAAGCGGTCAGAAAAGTACGGTTGACCTTAAAAACACCACCGTTATTATGAAAACTTTTGATGAGTTTGATATTGTGATAGGTTGCGGAATTGATAATGATAATCTGCCTGATACTTTTAGTATGGCAAGCGTTTCGCTTTTGTTTACGATGCTTATCTTAACCGCTTTTGCGGTAGTGTTCTATTACTATATAATCAAGATTTTCACAACACTTAAAAAGGATATTGTGCTTGTAGAAGATTATGTTGAGAACAACCCTGCAGGAAGACTATCGGTCAGATATAATGACGAAATCGGCGATATTGAAAGGCAGTATAATCTTTTGCTTGATAAGATTGAAAAACTGACTAAGAATATTGTTCTGAAAGAAAGACTTCGCAAAAATTCCGAGATTGCGATGCTCCAAAGCCAGCTTAACCCGCATTTTATCTATAATGTTATAAACCATTTCAGAATGAAAGCGGAAATAAACGAAGATTATGAGATGGCGGATTCTATAGCAAAGTTCGGAAAACTTATGCGGTATAATATGATGAACCGCGATTTTGTTACCACCATAAAAGAAGAACTTGCGAGCCTCAGATATTATTTTGACCTTGAAACAATGCGTTTTTCAAA
The DNA here is from genome assembly GCA_017502965.1 of Clostridia bacterium. Classification (GTDB taxonomy): domain Bacteria; phylum Bacillota; class Clostridia; order Oscillospirales; family Acutalibacteraceae; genus UBA737. Next base: position 6,892 of record JAFVTZ010000171.1, on the reverse strand, counting down.
TCAGGTTGAATTCAATATCGACTGTCAGCCGAATATTGATTCTGCTAAAGTACCTAAATGTATTTTACAGCCTATTGTTGAAAATTCTCTTAAACACGGAAAAGTTCCGAACAGGGTTCTGCATATTGATGTTATTATCCGTGAGGTAGAGAATGATATCAATATAATTATCAGGGATAACGGCAAAGGCGCTGATGCTATGACACTGCAGTCTCTCAATGCGCAGTTTCAAAGCGGTTATTATATTGCAGGCGCTGAAACCGAGGTTTCAACCAAGATAGGTCTTAAAAATATAAATCAGCGAATCAGACTTCTTTATGATGACAGATATCATCTTAGCGTTAATTCTGTTTTAACAGAATATTTTGAGGTAGTTATAAAAATACCTGCGGAGAGGTAAATTATGCGTATTTTTATTGTTGATGACGAAGAAATTGCATGTCGGGGACTAAAAGGTATGGTAAACCGCATTCTCAAAGATGAGGAGAATGAGATTTTTACCTACACAAGCCCAAAAGACGCCTTGAAAGAGGCTGAGACTTTGCGCCCTGATATCATTTTTCTTGATATTATTATGCCTGAACTTGACGGCATAGGTTTTACAAAACAGATTAAACGGATATATTCACCCGAGATTGTTATAATAAGCGGAAATGATGATTATAATTATGTCCGCCAAGGCTTTAAGTACGGAGTTCGGGATTATATTTTAAAACCTATTGAGTTTGATGAACTGAGAGAATTTTTCAACAGACTTAAAAACAGTATGTCGGGTAAAGATTTAAAGAGTGAAGATGAAACTCCCAGACTTCCTTTTATCTTTACAGCGGTTATAAAAGGCGCTGATATAAAGCAGGAAATGATTTCCGAGATAGTTTCCTGCGCAGAAAAATACCCTGACGGTAGTGTTCGGATTGAGAGTTTAAAAGAGCAGAACTGTGATGTTGTGTTCACTTTCTGTTCCTCGGATAAACTTGATTATTATTCAATATCCCGTGAATTTGAAAATATTTTCGAGGCTTATGCAAAAAATACCCCGTCTGTTTTAAAGGCGGCATATTCATCGCTGTATCTTGCAGGTGAAACAGACGATGCGCGTTCGGAAATGTTTCAACTTATGCAAAGCCGTATTTACAGCCCGAATTCTGACTGTTACAATCAGCAGAATAAAGTTTACCGAGAATCAAACGAAAATGAAGATTTCTTCAAAAATGCAGAAAAACTGCCCCAGTTTTTATCCTTTGCAGATGAAGAGGCATATTCGGATTTTGCTGATTTCTGGTTTACTTATGCTATGCTTTACGATTTGCCTTACAGAACTATAAGACGGCAGTATGATGAAATTATCTCTCGAATTATAAGCACCTCTAAACTTGACGAGGGGCTTGAAATCCGCAATTTCAGGGATTTCAATACTATTGAAGAAATAGTTTTCGAGGTTAAAAGGGTTATTGACGGCGTTTCAAATTACTATCTTGAAAACAATCAGAATGATAAGAATGTTATTGAAACTGCAATTAAATATATCAATGAGAATTATCAGAGGAATATAACCCTTGCAACGGTCAGCAATCATTATAATCTGAATTACAGTTATTTCAGCCGTATGTTCAAAAAGGTTACTGGAATTTCTTTTTCACAGTATCTTCTAAAAGTCCGAATGGAAAAAGCAAAAGAATTGCTTGTGGGAAATTCAAGTCTCAAAATCAGCGACATTGCCCGCCTTGTAGGTTACAACGAAGATAACGTTCAGAACTTTACCCGAGCTTTTAAAAACCATTTCGGAAAATCACCTAAAAATTTCAAAAAATAATTGTGCTTAGACAGTGCCTTGACGGGTACTGTCTCATTTTTGTGTAAAATATCGAATTTTTTCGCATAAAATATTGAAAATGGATGCTTATATGCTTGAAATAATGCATATTTTCGTGTATAATGATTTAAATGTCAAATAGGGTAGAGCAAATAATCTGAACCAGCCTTAAAGCGGTATATTTCGGTGCTTTTTACCCGATTCATTCTTGTAAGGCGTTAAAAGGGGTTGTATTTATGACACGAAAAATGGCGCGTGAGGAAGCCTTTATCTTAATATTTGAAAAGGCTTTTAATGATAGCGAACTGGATGAGATTTTATCGGTTGCCTGTGAAGTGCGCGATTTAGAACCCGATGAATACATTAAAAAGGTATTCTACGGTGTTTTTGAAAATATTGAGGAGATTGATTCTGTCATATCAGAAAATGCGGTAGGCTGGAAAATCAGCCGTATTTCAAAGACTGCACTTTCGGTTTTAAGACTTGCAATATTTGAAATCAAGTATTATGACGAAATACCTGCATCGGTTTCTGTGAATGAAGCGGTAGAACTCTGCAAAAAATATGCAACCAAAGAGGATGCTTCGTTTGTAAACGGTATTTTATCCACCGTTATCAAAAAACTCTGATATGCAAAACAGTGTATTAAGTGTCAGGCAGTTAAATCTTTATGTCCGTTCTTTAATAGAGAGCGACCCAAGACTTTGCGATGTTATGGTTGAGGGCGAAATTTCAAACTTTAAAAACCATTATTCGAGCGGACATCTGTATTTTACTTTGAAAGACAGCGATGCTAATATCCGTTGCGTTATGTTCAGAGGTAATGCTGCACGCCTTAAATTTAAGCCCGAGGATGGACTTAAAGTAGTTCTCAGAGGCAGAGTTTCTATATACGAAAAGGACGGGCAGTATCAGTTTTACGCCGAGGAAATGTCTGTTGCAGGGCTTGGAGATATTGCATTTCAGTTTGAGCAGATTAAAAAACGCCTTTCTGATGAGGGACTGTTTGACAGTGAGTCAAAGAGACCTTTGCCGAAATTTCCAAAAAGAATTGCGGTTGTAACTTCAGATACGGGAGCAGCTGTCAGAGATATACTGAATATCCTTGCAAGACGCTGGCCTTTAGCAGAGGTTATAATGTGTCCCGTAGCAGTACAGGGTGAATTTGCCGTGCCGCAGATGTTAAGCACTCTTGACCGTATTTATTCGGGTTGCTTTGCCGATGTTATCATAATCGGCAGAGGCGGCGGTTCTGCTGAAGACTTATGGGCTTTTAACAGCGAGGAATTAGCACGCAAGATTTATGAATCGCCTATACCTGTAATTTCTGCTGTAGGTCACGAAACTGATTTCACAATTTGCGATTTTGTAGCAGATATGAGAGCCCCCACGCCTTCTGCCGCGGCAGAACTTGCAGTTCCTGATATGGCCGAGATAGAGGGGATTTTAAAAGGATATTCAAATTCGCTTAAAAATGCGCTTTTGTCTAAATACCGCCTTTGTGATGCAAAACTCTCGGCTTGTCTTTCTTCTGCGTTTTTTAAATCGCCTGAGGATGCAATAATAAATAAAAAGTTTTACGAACTTGACCGCTTGTGTGACAGTTTGGAAAATCTTGTAAAGATAAAACTTTCTGATGCTGAAAAACGGTTTTTCACGGCCGTTTCCTCACTTGAGGGATTAAGTCCTTTAAAAGTGCTTAAAAGAGGTTTTGCGGCGGTGCAGAAAGAATCGGGTGCTGTTACATCTGTAAAAGATGCTCAAATAGGCGATAACCTTGATTTGCGTTTTAATGACGGTAACTTAAAATGCGAAGTTTTAGAAAAGGAGTGTTTTTGATGGCTCAGAATAAAATTGATTTTGAAAAATCACTCGGTGAACTTGAAAGTATAATAAAAAAACTCGAAAGCGGGGATTGCACTTTGGATGAGTCAATCACGCTTTTTGAGCAGGGTATAAAATATACTAATGAATGCCGCACAGCGCTTAAAAATGCGCAGGCTAAAATTATTTCTTTAACCGAAGCCGAGGAGGAAGAGGCTTGATTAAAAATCTTTTAAAAGAATATTCGTCACTCATAGAAAACAGAATAAACGAACTTTTTCCTGAAGTAGAGAGCGGTTATTCTGCAGTGTCAGATGCCGCTAGATACAGTTTGTTGCTTGGCGGAAAACGTATCCGTCCCGCTATAACTTTGCTTTTTTGCGAACTTTGCGGCGGCAAAACTGAGGATGCGCTCGATTTTGCCGTAGCCCTCGAAATGATTCATACATATTCTCTCATTCATGACGATTTACCCTGTATGGATGATGACGATATGAGAAGAGGAAATCCTTCCTGCCATAAAAAATTCGGTGAGGATATAGCCTTGCTTGCGGGGGATACTTTATTAACACAGGCTTTTTATGTTGCGTCTGTAGCTTCTGTATCACCCGAAATCAAAGTAAAGGCGGCAAAAGTGCTGTCCGAATCGGCAGGGCTTCACGGAATGATAGGGGGTCAGGTTTTAGACCTTTCCTTTGAAAAAATAAGACCTGATGCAGAAAAACTGACCGATATGTATATGCGAAAAACGGCGGCTTTGCTGATATGCGCCGCAAAACTCGGTATCATAGCCGCAGGAAAAGATACTGAGCAAAACTTAAAGTCGGCAGAAATTTTCGGCTTTAACCTCGGTCTTGCTTTTCAGGTTATTGACGATATACTCGATTGCACAGCGGATGAAAAACTGCTTGGAAAACCTGTCGGCAGTGATGAAAAAAATCAGAAAACCACTTGTGTCACACTTTACGGTATAGAAAAATCACGTGAAATTGCGGCAGATATGACCGATAAGGCTATATCGGCTCTGAAAAATTTCGGCGGCGATACTGAAAAACTTGAAAATCTGACTGAATTTTTGCTCAGCAGAAACTATTAAAGGAAGTAATATATTGGATTATCCCATTTTAAGTAATATCAAATCCCCTGAGGATGTGAAAAACTTAAACGATGCAGAGATTAAATCTCTTTGCACGGAAATACGTGACTGCATTATAACCACCGTTTCAAAAAACGGCGGTCATCTTGCATCAAATCTCGGCAGTGTTGAACTCACTGTTGCGCTTCACCGCGCCTTTTCTTCTCCTGAGGATGCTATTATTTTTGATGTGGGACACCAGTGTTATACACATAAACTGCTGACCGGCAGATTTGAAAAATTTTCCACTATCCGTACAGAGGGTGGAATTTCGGGTTTTATGCGCCCTGATGAAAGCGAACACGACCCATTTATTACGGGGCATAGCAGTAACTCCATTTCTGCGGCTTACGGTATTTATAAAGCAAAACGCTTGTCGGGTGAAAAGGGTACTGCCGTTGCAGTTATCGGTGACGGTGCTATGACAGGCGGTATGGCTTATGAGGCACTTAATAATGCAGGCAGTAAGCGGAGTAATTTTATTGTTGTGCTTAACGATAATAAGATGTCTATTTCGAGAAATGTCGGAGCGCTGGCAAGAAGTCTTACCAAAATGCGCAATAAACCGAAATACCATCATTTCAAATTTGCTTTTGGTCGGTTTCTTTTGAAAATTCCGTTTATCGGAAATAAGATGTATAATCTTATTTTCAAAATAAAGGAAAATATTAAGGGGATTGTTTATAAGCGTAATATTTTCTCTGCAATGGGCTTTAACTATTTAGGTCCTGTTGACGGTCACGATGTAGCGGCAATGGAATCGCTTTTTAAAATTGCAGAAGGTTATACAAGACCGTCACTTGTGCATGTTATTACCACCAAAGGAAAAGGCTATTCTTATGCTGAGAGCAGTCCAAAGAATTACCACGGTGTTTCATCTTTTGATATTGGCGAGGGCGCGGCTCAGACTAATGCTGTGAATTTTTCTTCAGTAGCGGGGGACACTCTTTGCGAACTTGCTAAAACTGATGATAAAATCTGTGTTATAACTGCCGCTATGGCAGAGGGCACGGGAGTTTCGAATTTTGCTGAAACCTATAAAAACCGCTTTTTTGATGTGGGTATTGCAGAACAACACGCGGTTACTTTCGCGGCAGGTCTTGCAAAGAGCGGAATGAAACCTTTTTTTGCGGTCTATTCTTCATTTTTGCAAAGAGGATATGACCAGATTATTCACGATGCTGCAACAGGCAATTTCCCTGTAAGACTTCTGGTTGACAGGGCTGGCATTGTCGGGGAAGACGGGGAGACCCATCAGGGACTTTTTGATGTTTCGTATCTTTCCTCAGTCCCGAATATAAACATCTATTCGCCTTCAAATTATAAAGAACTGCGTTACCGCATTATGTATTCGGCAGAAACTGATAAAATAACCGCCGTAAGATACCCGAGAGGGGCAGAAAAAGAATGTGATGAGTTTGATTATAAGGCGGATTTCTGTTTATTAAAAGGCTCATCAGATAAACTTATAATAACCTACGGCAGACTTTTTGGAGATGCCTGCGAGGCAAAAAGAATTACCGATATAAACATTTTAAAACTCAACAAAATCTATCCGTTTTCAGAAAAACTTATTGATGTTGCCAAAGATTTTAAAGAGATACACTTTTTTGAAGAATCGGTTAAAAGCGGCGGCATAGCCGAGCATTTTGCGGCTGAACTTCTGCAAAGCGGATATAGTGGAAAGTATAACATACACGCGGTCGATAACTGTTTTGTAAAGGCGGCAAAAGTTTCATCTTCGCTTAAAAAATTCGGACTTGACAGCGAGGCTATGGTCGGGGTGGCAGGATTTGAGACTTGAAATAAGGAGTAATTATGTCAGAAAAACTAAGACTTGATGTAGCGCTTGTTGAGCGCGGTTTTGCAGAAAGCCGTGAAAAGGCTAAAGCGCTTATAATGTCAGGAATTGTGTTTGTGAATAATCAGAAATCCGATAAAGCGGGAAACACAGTAAAACCTGACGATATACTTGAAGTAAGAGGTGAAACCCTTAAATATGTAAGCAGAGGTGGATTAAAACTTGAAAAAGCAGTTTCTGCGTTTTCGCTCTGTCTTGACGGGTTTGTTTGCGCCGATATAGGTGCATCAACAGGCGGTTTTACCGACTGTATGCTTCA
>JAFVTZ010000170.1 GCA_017502965.1 Clostridia bacterium | reverse complement strand
TTTCTTTCCTAATACAAGGCAGATAAGCATATAAAACAGGAAAACTGTGGCTGCCCCCACGGTTACTGTAAGCCCGTTTAAAAGGTTGGGAGCGGTGTAGTTAAAACGGATTTCGCTGATTCCTGCATCAACCTTAACCGCCATAAATCCTACATTCACTTTTTCTATATCTACATTTCTTCCGTTTACGGTAGCGGTCCAGCCTTTATCGTAAGGCACGGAGAAAAAGACAAGTGTGCTGTCATCTGCATCGAATGTTGCGCTGAAACCGCGTTTATCTGTTTTGAAAGATTTTGCGGCGGTTGCTTTGCGTTCGGCAGCATCAAAGGCTAATGTTTCTTCGTTTAAAGCAAGGGTAGTTTCGGTCTGGGGATAAAATCCGCCGTAACTTAAATCGCTGATATCTTCATATAAATGACCGTATTTTTCAATCTGCTCGTCTGTCAGCAGAATGGCTTTCAGCATAAGGGCTGCGCGGTCGTTCGAGGAATAACTTTCGCAAAAATCATAGGTCATATAATAATCGTAGGAAAAACCGAATGGGATATAGTTGTCATTCTGATAAATATAGTAACCGCTTTCGGTTTTGAGATAGGTGTACCCAGGCATTTTTGTTTCGCCGCTGTCCTCATCCACAAAACCCTCTCCGCTTTTGCGGTTTAATAGATATTTCACCGAAAGCAAAGGTCTTATGGCATAAACATCTGTATCGGGACGGCTTCCGACAGACCGCTCAACATCAATAAAATCGTAAAACTCCATAATAGATGCAGGTACTATCGAATGGAAAGCATTTATGCCCGAATATCCTAAATACATTGAGGTATTATCCACACAGTCAAAAGCATCTACTCTGAATTTGTCGCCGTCTTCAAGTTCAACATTTCCCTCTATCAGAGAATCTATCATAACCTCTTTAATATCGTAAGAATGTGACCTTCCGCAGGCGATAAACACATTTGCATAAAGCACGGAAATTATACAAATACAGGCAATAGAGGCTTTGGTAAATGTTTTGCGGTTGTGTTTAACAAGTTTTAAAAGAATACCGAGTATTACAAGGCTCACTATTGCTATTGCACATGCGCCGAGGAAACGCAGACCGTACATAAGGCGGTCATCTGTGCTTCCGTTTCCCTGAGAATAAAGTCCGAAAATGAGTTTGCCCTCGCTGTTTTTCTGCGGGAAAAGACCTATAACCGCCGCAGTTGCCACAGTTATTCCAAGCACCCATTTATAACCCGATTTCCAGTTGACGGATTTATCTTCTGTGAGGGTGACAGTAGCGAGGCAGAGCATCAGAATCGGCATATAAAACCAACGCGCATAGTAAGATGTGTTAAAGGCATAAAATGCGCTGTTGAGGATGGGGACTAATGCCATAAAAATACTGATTCCTATAACCCTTTTGAGCCAATGCCCTTTTCTTTGGGAGAAGAAAGTAAACAAACCTACCGTGCTGAAAAGCGGCAGCCATCCGCCCAGAGAAGACCATTTTACATTGGCTTCGGGGAAGAAAACCGGACGGGCGGGGATGTCAGGCGGGAAGAAGAAACACTGCAACACATTTGCATAAATCTGTTCTTTTCCGTACATAATCGCACTCCAGCCAAGCAAAGTGCTTGAAACACGCGAGTTATCGATTATTGCGCTTAGTGAGGGAAGCAGTAATCCTGCCGAGAGGCAGAGCCCTAAAACCGCCTCAAAAACAACAACCATAAACCTTGAAAATTTGAGTTTTATTGCTCCCGAGAACATTTTTACAAAGAAATAAATAACCGTGAAAACAACCATTCCGAAAAAGAAGAAATAGTTTGTCACTGCGCAAACACAGACCGAAATTGCAAATACAAAACGGCGGTTTTCGGTAATCAGCAGTTCAAGAGAAAGCAGTAACAGGGGGAAGAAAATTATTGCTTCGTGGAAATGATTGAAGAATATGTTGTAAACCGAAAATCCCGAAAAGGCGTATAAAAGACCACCCATCATTGCAGTATCTGCGGCTCGTGTGAAGCGGCGGATATAGCAGTATGAAGTCAGTGCGCTGAAAGCGAATTTTAAAATCAGCAAAGGTCCCATAAGGTAAGGCACAAAACTGTTCGGGAAAGGAATAGTCAGCCAGAAAAAGGGACTGCCGAGCAGATAAAAACTGTATGAACCTATGAAGTTTGCTCCAAGGTCTGTATTCCAGTTCCAGAAAAATTCACCGCTTTTAACTGCGGCGTGACATTCCTGATAAAAAGGAATTTGCTGAACATTGAAGTCACCGTAAAATATAAAATAACCCTCGCCCATTATCATATACGGCACAAAAAATGCCGCCGCAACCGCAAGCGCTGTCAGAAAAGTGGCGAGATGTTTTTCTTTTTTGGGGCGCAGAGCCATAGATTTTGAGTTTGAAAAAACCATCGGTTACATCCTTTTTAAAATCTTTTTATTGATATTATAACAATTATTGCTATAATATTCAATAGAGTAAGGATGTGAAAATTTTGAAAAATCATTTTTATGCTATGATGGCACGTATGAAAAACATATACCGTTGGGGTCTTATGCGCAATATGCGCCGCGAAAACCTGAGTGAACATTCTCTTGAAGTGGCTCAGATAGCGCATGCTCTTGCAATTATCAATAACAAGCGTTTCGGCGGAAATATTGACCCGAATTTTACTGCGGTTGTCGCAATGTATCACGATACCTGTGAGATAATAACAGGGGATATGCCAACCCCGATAAAGTATTATAACAGTGAGATAAAGTCGGCTTATAAAAAGATTGAGACAGAGGCGCAAAAACAACTTAAAGCAATGCTTCCTGAAGATTTCAGGGATGCTTTTGCCCCGATTTATGACCCTGATGATAAAACCGAAAAAATCGTAAAAGCGGCAGATAAACTTTCCGCCCTCATAAAATGCAATGAGGAGTTGAATCTTTCAAACCGAGAGTTTGAAATAGCCGCAAAATCCACCCGTGATTCTATTGAAAAAATGGGTGTGCCTGAGGCTCTTGTTTTCCTCGAAGAATTTATCCCTGCATACTCTTTATCCCTTGATGAACTTAAAAGTGAATAGACTTTCAATACCGTTTGCAAAGAAAAAGGCAAGCGGTATTTCTTTTTATTTAAAAAAATAAAAGAATATTCATAAAATGTCTTTATTTTTCTATCTGTTTGTGATATAATCTACAATGTATA
>JAFVTZ010000169.1 GCA_017502965.1 Clostridia bacterium | reverse complement strand
GGGCATAATGGTATACTGTTCACCGGGTTTTAAAACAATTTCGTGAAAAACAGTAAACTTACTGCAAGCGGGAACTGTAGCCTTTATACTGTCGGTATTCTTCTCCCCTGCAACATAGAGATAAACCTCACCGTATCTGCAACGGAATGTCTCCTCTTTGCCTGCAATACCTTTTGTTGGAACGTGCTTATGTTCAGGACAGGTCTGTCCCGGAAGCAACACCATCTCTTTAGCGCAAACACGGTCGGTATTGATATAAACTACCAACTGAAGACCTAATTCGTTAACTTTGCCTATTCCAAAATCTGCAACCTCAACTGACTGCTTTTCTGTATCTGTAAGCACAATGTTTGCTTTATCAAAGTATTCGAGTGCTTTATTTACCTGCTCGTTATATTCTTTTCTTGTCATCGTTACTACTCCTTACGCTTTATTTACTGAACCGAAAAGTGTAATCTTTTCTTTAACAACCTGTTTAATATACTCAACTTTGAGATTTCTGATTTCAAGATAAGAAAGACCTTTTGCGAGTCCGTCCTCCATTGCTTTGTTTCCTGCAATACAAAGGTCGGTAAAAATATTTACTTTTGCAATACCCTCGCGTACAGTGTTTCTGAAATCGTCATCCGAAAGACCTGAGCCGCCGTGAAGAACAAGTGGAGTATCAACCTTGGCTCTTATCTGCTTAAGTCTTTCAATATCAAGGCAAGGTTTCTCTTTGTAAGCACCGTGTGCTGTACCTATTGCAACAGCCAAAGCATCAACACCTGTTTTTACAATAAAATCAGCCGCTTCTTCGGGGGTTGTGTAACTGTCAGTCACAGCATTGTCGCAGGTATCAGCCTGACCTACGTGACCTATCTCACCCTCAACAGTAGCACCGAAAGAATGAGCAATCTTCACAATTTCCTTAGTGTCTGCAATATTCTGCTCGGCATCCCCTGCAGAACCGTCAAACATAATACTTGAAAAACCGAGTTTCAAAGCCTCGATACAACGGTCAAATGTAAGACCGTGGTCATAATGAACAACCACAGGCACTTTTGCTCTTTTTGCCGCCGCTATTACAGATGGAGCAATGAGTTTAAGTTCTCCGTTCGGTAAAAGCACCTCAGCAGTACCGATAATTATCGGGGAATTAAGTTCTTCAGCAGCAGAAATTGCCGCCTCCAACATATCGGTATCTGTTGTGTTGAAAAGACCTACACCGTAATGTTCAGCCTGAGCCTTTTTAAGTACATCGTTTAAATTCACAAGCATTTTAAATTCTCCTTATATTGTTTTTCTGCCGTATTTATCGGCAAGTTTTTCAATTTCCGATTTGGTTTTCATACCGTCAATCGAGTTTTCTGCAAACAGATTGCAAGCGGCGGCAGAAGACGCAAATTCAAGCATTTTCTTATCGTCCAGATTATTGTATATAGAATAAAGACAGCCTGAACAGTAAGCATCACCTGCTCCGACACTTCCCTTTATTTCCTCTGAGGGGATTTCGAGTGAAGGCACAACGGTGAAATTACCTGTAGGCACATCAAGACAGAAACCTGCCTGTTTGCAATGAATGATAATCTTTTCTTTAACTCCGAAAGACGCCATAAGTTCCATAGTTTTACGGATGTTTTCGATATTAAGACTGCCGTCTTCATTATAGGCATCAAGGTCAGATATCATACCGCTTTCAACCTCATTCATAACCGCATAATCGCAGTATTTAAGCGCGGGAACAATCTTTGCTTTATAATCGGCAGTACTGTCACTCACAACATCTATAGAGGTCTTTATTCCCTTTTGCTGAACACTATGCAGAAAACGCGCCATAACTGTGCCGTACTCTTTGTCTTCAGCATCAAAAGCATCAAGCAGAAGAATGTAACCTATATGAAGAATTGAACAGTTAAGCGAACTTATATCGATATCTTCTGGGCAAAAATCCGCATTAGCACCACGCGAATGGAAGAATGTGCGCTCGCCCGACGTCAGACTCATAACATCCGAAAAACTTGTGTTTTTATCCTGAGATATAACCATTTTTGCACAGTCAATACCGTAATGGCTCATCTGAGAAAGAAGAAATCTTCCGTAATCGTCATCACCGATTTTGCCGATAACCGATATCGGTATACTGCGGTCAATTTTAGCAAGATTTATTGCAGTATTCGGAGCACAACCACCCACTGCCTGACTGATACTTGTTATATTTGAAAGCATTCCGAGATTAGGATATGCATCAATGTTTTTAACTATAACCGCAAGAGCGTTTCCCGCAATAACTATTCCTTTTCTTTCACCTGTCATAAGAAAATCCACCGTAACTCCAAAAATTGATGCAAGTGACGGAAACTGAGTGACCTCAGGGTATCCGAGCCCGTTTTCCCAACGGCTGACCGCTTTATCGCTGATATTCAGTTTCGCTGCAAGTTCAGCCTGAGTAAGACCGATTTTTTTGCGCAATGACGCAATAGAAGCGCCTATACCTTTAGCATCCATACTGTTACCCCCTCTTAAATCAGAAAGTATTCTATATTCATTGCAATGGACATAGACAAATTTTCTTTGAAAATTTGTGACCAAATCAAAGATTTGGTGTCGAAATAGTG
>JAFVTZ010000013.1 GCA_017502965.1 Clostridia bacterium | reverse complement strand
TTCGACCTCAAAGAGAGAAGATTTTGAGGGATTTTTATTCAATACAGGCGCAGTAAGGCTGACGCCTTACAAGAATGGATTGGGTAAAAAGCGCCGAAATAAGCCACTTTGAGGCGGGTTCGGATTATTCGCTCTACCCTAAGGAAAAGCGTTGAGAAGGACAGTAGTTTTTTCGATTTCTTTCAGAGAATGCAGGTCTTGGGCTGAAAACCTGCTAAGAAAAAGAAAAAATGAGACCGCCTTTGAGTGCTGTGGGTAAAAAACACAGACGGTAGCCACCGTTAACGGGCATAATGAGTAGTTTAGTTGCGGCGAATGGCACATATAACCGCTTTGGCAGCACTTAAGTAAATTGGTAAGTACAAAGAGGCTATATTAAAAAAAGCTGCTAAATTAAAAATACGGGTGGAACCGCGGAGAAAGTATATTTTACTTCGCCCCGAAAGATTTTATCTTTCAGGGCGAAGTTTTATTTTTTGGAGGAAATTTTATGATTAAGGTTACTTTAAAAGGTGATGTTGTAAAAGAATTTGAGAGCGGCATTACGGCTTATGAGGTTGCAAAGGAAATCAGTATGGGTCTTGCAAAAGCCGCTTGCGCAGTAAGGATAAACGGCGAAAATGCTGACCTTCGAACTGTTTTGACAGAGGATTGCGCACTTGAAATTCTCACTTTTGATGACGAATACGGCAGATGGGCTTTCAGGCATACTGCATCCCATATAATGGCGCAGGCTGTAAAGCGTCTTTTCCCGAATGCAAAGTTGGCAATTGGTCCTGCTGTGGATGACGGTTTTTACTATGATTTTGATGTTGAGGAGAGTTTCACTCCTGACGATTTGATAAAAATCGAAGCAGAGATGAAGAAAATCGTTAAAGAGGATATAAAACTCGAAAGATTTTCAATGCCGCGAGACGAGGCAATAAAATATTTTGAGGAGAAAAACGAGCCTTATAAGGTTGAACTGGCTGAGGGTATTCCCGAGGGTGAGGATATCAGTTTTTATTCTCAGGGCGATTTTACCGACCTTTGCGCCGGTGCACATCTTATGAGTACAGGCGCTGTTAAAGCGTTCAGACTCACCTCTGCTACAGGTGCTTACTGGAGAGGCGATTCTTCTAAAAAGATGCTCTGCCGTGTTTACGGTACTGCTTTCCCGAAAGCGAGCGAACTCGAAGCGCATCTTACTATGCTTGAAGAGGCTAAAAAGCGCGACCATAATAAACTCGGCCGTGAACTTGAAATATTCACAACTGTTGATTATATCGGTCAGGGTCTTCCGATAATGCTCCCCAAGGGCACCAAAATTCTCCAGATTCTTCAGCGTTTCGTTGAGGACGAGGAAGAGAGAAGAGGCTGGCTTCGAACAAAAACTCCCCTTATGGCAAAGAGAGAACTTTATAAAATCTCAGGCCACTGGGATCATTATTTGGACGGTATGTTTGTGCTCGGCGACCCGCAGGACGAAACAAAAGAATGTTTTGCGCTACGTCCTATGACCTGCCCGTTCCAGTATCAGGCATATCTTAACCGTGCCCGTTCTTACAGGGATTTGCCTCTCAGATACGGCGAAACCTCAACCCTTTTCCGTAACGAGGAATCGGGCGAGATGCACGGACTTATAAGAGTTCGTCAGTTCACCATTTCAGAAGGTCACCTTATCTGTACTCCCGAACAGTTGGAAGATGAGTTTAAGGGAAGCCTTGAACTTGCTATCTTTATGCTTAAAACTCTGGGTCTTTACGAGGATGTTTCATACAGATTCTCTCAGTGGGACCCCAGTGACAGGGAGAAATACATCGGTACAGAGGAGCAGTGGAACGAGGCTCAGGATATGATGGGCAAAATCCTCGACCATCTTGAAATTCCCTATAAAGTCGGTGTAGGCGAGGCTGCTTTCTACGGCCCGAAACTCGATATCCAGATTAAGAATGTTTACGGCAAAGAGGATACTCTTATCACTATCCAGATAGACCAGATGCTCGCTGAAAAATTCGGTATGGAATATGTTGACCGTGACGGTCAAAAGAAAAATCCCTATATCATTCACCGCACATCTATCGGTTGCTACGAGAGAACACTTGCATTGCTTATCGAAAAATATGCAGGCGCATTCCCGATGTGGCTTGCTCCCACTCAGGTTAAGATTCTGCCTATTGCTGACAGACATCTTGATTATGCTTATGATATCAAAAAGCAGATGGAAGCAAAAGGTATGAGAGTTGAACTTGATGACCGCAACGAAAAGATTGGTTATAAGATAAGAGAAGCAAGACTTCAGAAAGTTCCCTATATGCTTATAATCGGTGACAGCGAGGTTGAAAACAATGCAGTTTCTGTCCGCCGCAGAGGTGAGGACGGCGACCTCGGCGCAATGCCTGCAGAAGATTTCATCAAACTTGCTGTAGAAGAAATTGAAACTAAAAAGATTTAATGATTTAAATGAAAATGCCTGCACCAAACGGTGCAGGCGTTGATTTTTTAAAGATATTTTATTTATGCGTTAGCGTCTTCGCTGAACTTGACATCTGCCACAATTACGTCTACCTGTGTAACAGCAGTTCCGGTCATATTCTGAACCTTATCTTTCACAATCTGCTGAACTTTTTCTGCAACTGTTTTAACGTTTGCGCTTTCTGCGACACAGATGTAAACCTTTATTTTAACTGCGCCGTTAATGCTTTCTATCTTAACACCTTTAAAAGCGTTTTTACTCTTAACCGCTCCTTTAAGGTCGATAGCACGCTTTGCGATACCGATAACGCCGTCAACTTCTTTAGCCGCAATTTCAGCCATTTTTTCGAGAACTTCTGTATTAACCGAGAGTTCAGTTCTGTTATTATTCATAAAGGTTTCCTCCGTTGTGTAAATGTTGGGTATACTGTATTTGTTTCTATTATACCACATTTTTCAAATAACACAACTTTTTTTTACTTTGTGACAGGAATAATTTTAATATTGGCAAGCGGAATGTCGGTCTGTTTAGTAACTATATCCTGAATTTGCAATGTTTCTGCAGAGGTCAGCCCCTGAGAATAAACTATGATATCTATAGAGCCGTCTCCAATAACAGCAAGCGCTTTTTTGAAACCTTTAGCCTTAAGTAAAGTTTCGATATTACTTTCTTTCTCAATATTTGCGCCGATTTTTGCTATTTTTTCGAGAACGGCTTTTTTATCCGCATCGGAAAGTTTATCGGTATCAAGCATTTCTTCAACCGTTTCTACTGCCGTTTCCCGCGCTTTGGTACGCTCTTTTTTGGCGGTTTCAAAATAATCTTCGGTGTTGTTTTCAGGCTTTGCAGATGTCTGCACGCTTTCTGCCTCGTCCTCGGTTGTGCTGACATAAGAGGCTTCGCCTAAATATTTTGTGGAAGATGGCAGATATTTTGTATTAAGCCATATCGCCGCTCCCAAAGCCACCAGCATAACCGCCACGGCTATTTGTCCTTTTCCCAAGACTTTACCTTTTTTCATTTTGTTTTCCTCCCGCAAATGTATACTCGTTTTGATGTTATATTAAGTGCCGCCGTGACGGCATTTTTTATTTTTTCGTTTACCGACTCTATGTCGCCTCCCTCGCAAACAATAGCCACTCCCCGAATTTCGGGCATCATTTTTGTTACCAGCAGAGCCTCTTCTCCGCCGTCTGCCGTTTTTACGGTTATGTAGCCTGCTTTGATTTCGCTGTCAGAGGAAATTTCACGGTCGAGATTTTTTTCAGACAAACTCTCCTCTGCTGTTTCGGCATAAGAGTATCGCACACCGCTCTCAAGGGTGACAATAACGCTTACACTGCGTTCGCCCGTTATATCTTTCACCATTTCGGCTATGTCGGCTTCTAACTGGGTTTTGTAGTCCATTGCAGTAAGTTCGGTCTCGGTTTCGGGATTAGGAGTTTTTTTATCCGAAACCGAAAAAGAGGATAAAAATATCAGCAAAATTCCTGCAAGACCTAAAATTATAAGTGTTTTCGGATTTTTGAAATATTTTACATATTTTTCTATAACCTTATTCATTTATTATTTCAACCTCTGTATTTTCTGCCGCACCGTTTAAAACTTTGAGTATTTCCTCACGGCTTTGATTTGAATATATCAAAACCTTACTAATACTTATGCTGCCGTCGGCTGATTTATCCGTATAAACCGAAATTTTTGTAAAATCTATTCCCCCGAGCCGTAAAAGATAGGAATAAATCAGTTCTGCATTGGCAGTATCAAGAGTTTCGGTATTTATTTCATAATCTGAAGGTGCGGGCAGAGAAATTTCACTTTTTTTGGTTACAACACCTGCGGCGGCTATCACAGACACCAGAAACACAAGACTTAAAATGTATTTAACCGATTTTGAAACCGCCCCTTCGGGGCAGAGAATGTAAAGTGTTCCTATAAAAATGCAGGCGGCGCAAAATGCAGTTATCGCAGAAGAAAGAAAATTCATTATGCTTTTACCACCACCGCCAAAGAAATTATGAACATAACGCAGGTAAGCAAAATCAGTCCTATCAGTACCGAAAAAACTGTATCAATACACCGAAGCAGTGACGAAATTTTACCCTGCGCAAATAAATCCGAAACCGTAGAGGTTAAAACTAATGCAAGCCTCCAGATAACAAGTTCTGCAAGCAGCGGTAAAAACAGCGCACAACAGGCTATAACTCCGTATACACCTACTGTAGATTTTAAAAGCCCCATAGATGCTGTAACGGTGGTTAGCGCTTCTGAAACCACAGTTCCTGCAACAGGCACAGACGAGCCGATAATAAATTTCGCCGCTCGGACAGAAAGTGTATCCGCCGCCGCATTTACGCTGGTTTGTATACTTAAAATCCCGATAAATACAGTTGTCAGAAGTGACGTTATCCAGAAACCCAGTTTTTTAATTCCGTCTGCTATACCCGAACGGGAAACTACAGGCGAAACACTTGCGGCAAGGCTGATTGCCATATAACCGCTCATAAGCGGCACAACCACAAAGTTTGCAACAAAGCTCACTGTCTGGCTCGCTCCGAGCAAAAGCGCACTCATAGATGCTGCCGTTGCCGCCGCTCCTGAAGATGCGGTTATAACTGCAAACACGGGCACAAATGAGGTCATAAAAACGGCACACCCCTGCATAGCATCCGACGCCGCCGAAATTACCGATAGAGCAGGCGCGCATATAACTGCGGCAGAGGAAAGGGCTGTGGCATAAAGCGAGGTTTTCGAAGCCCCTCCGCCAAGTTCGGCAGAAGAGAGAGCAGCGCTTATCAGGATTATTGCAAGAACAGCCACAGCGGCAGTAAACGGAGTTTTTGCTCCCGATTTTAAAAAGTTCCATATATGGGAAAAAACATTTTCTGCAGTTAAATTTTCGGTAAAATCATAGTTTTCAGGGTCTATTCCGTTTTCGCGCAAAAATTTTGCGGTTTCAGGCGGCAGAGCATTAAAAAGACCGTCGGCCCCGCTCTCTTCAAACTGATGACCGTAAATCTCTTTCGCAGAATATTCCTCTGCCGAAACATTTACAGATAAAATCAGTAACAATACCGCAACAGCTAAAACTTTTTTAATCATTTTATAAATTCCACCGCCATTTCAAGAACAGAAACGCAAAGCGGCAATGCCAGAAGCCATATAGCGCATTTGCCTGCCAGTTCCGCTTTGGATGCAAGCGCAGTTTGTCCCGCATCTCTGCAGGCATCAGCGGCGAATGTGGTTATGTAACCAATTCCAAGGGCTTTGAGGGCAACTTTGAAATACTCTGTTTCAACGCCGTAACCGTTTAATATATTCTCTACTGCCGAAAGCGTGCCTGTAATATTTCTGAATACCGCCATTACAACCATAACCCCTGTGGCAAGGGTTATAAAAATTGCATATTCGCCGTTTTTGGGCTTTAAAATCACACAAAGCACGGCGGCTATAATGCAAACGGCTAAAATTTTAAATAACTGCTCTGTCATAGCCCGAAAAGATTTTTAACTGTTGAAAACAATTCCGCAACAGCATTTACCACCATCAGCAATACCACAACAAGCCCTGCAAGGGTGGTGAGCATTGCCTGTTCTTCACGGCCTGAACGTATAAGCACCTGATTCAGTACCGTCACGATTATTCCTATGGCGGCTATCCTGAAAATAAAATCAACATCCATTTGTTTCACCTACAAGAGAATAATAATCAAAAAAACTCCGCAGAGAACACCTAAAGTGTTGTAAAGCCCTGAAAGACTGCGAAAATCACCCTCGGCATCACTCTGTTTGTTTTCAATAAGTTTTTTATACAGCATACATCTTTCATATTCGCGAAGGCTGTCTCGCATTCCAAGATTTTCAAAAAATTCGCTTAAAAGGGATATATCTTCTTTTGTGAGGAAATCTTTTGAAAACGAAAATCTGCCGTTTTCAAATTCGCCGAGATTTTTTTCAAAACAAATGGAGCATAACTGTTTTATTTCACCCTCGCCGCTGCGGATTCGCTCTGAAAGTTCTTGCAGATTTTTTATAAAACAGGAGAGTTTATCTGCCCGTTTTTTCAATGCAGAGGATTTCAAAAAACCTGCGGCACTGCAACATATAAATAAAATGCCAAGTCCTGCCGCTTTAAATATCAAAGTCAATTAAGTCCACCGCCTTTAAAATCTGCATTTTACCCTGATGTTTTTGCGGCAAAACCGCCACCTGATTTATTGCACCGCTTTGAAGCAGTTTTTTGGTAATGCTCCGTCTCAGCAGTTCTTTTTCGGAAGATATATGCGCTGTTGTCACAACCGAAACGCCTGAATTAAAACTCTGCAAAACGCCCGCAAGTTCTGCCTCTGTTCCGATTTCGTCGAATGCAATTATATCTGGGTTCATAGTCCTCAGCGCCATTTCGCACCCATTGGCTTTATCAGGAATTATTAGCACATCTGTGCAAAGACCTAAATCGTTTTGTGAATTGCCCGAGATTTCTCCTCTTGAATCTATAACAGAAACAGATTTGCCTTTGTTGGAAATGCGGCGTATAAAATCCCTTAAAACTGTGGTTTTTCCGCTAAGCGGCGGGCCGCATATAAGAAGACCGCCGAAATTGTATTCTTTTATAAGTTCTTCGGCCGCCGAGAAAATTTCTCTGGCTATTCTGATATTAATAGAGGTTATTTCCTGAACGGTGCCTTTAAAAGTTCCGCAAACTCCCGCTCTGCAACCGTTTTTCATCATAACAAAACCGTTTTGCAGTTCGTTTTCGTGGGCATAGACAGAACCCCCGCATAAAGCTCTGAAACTCTCGCTAAGGTCTTGGCTGCTTGCAAAAACAGTGTTGCTTTGAAGCATTGAAGAAACAGTGCCGTCGCTGTTTAAAAAGCAGGTTTTTCCGTCAACCGTCAAAGCAAGCGGCTTTCCGGTTCTCAAGCGGATTTCTTCGGTTTTCTGTTTATATTCAGGCGGTATTTTATGGAGTGTGTCCCGAATCTTTACACAAACTGCATAAAGTGCCTTTTCAAAACGTTCTGTGTTATCCAAGTTTCTTCCCCCAACAGTATAGTTTATGAAATGGTTGTCCTTTGTAGAACTTTTTTAGTTTAGCCGCTCAGTACAAATCAATTTACATTGGTGCTGCCAATGGATTAAGCAATAAAGAAAAATAATGAATATTAAATTGACTTTAGCGCTTTTGTGTGCTAAAATATATGTATTACACCGAAAGGGGCAGTAAAAATGGAAAGAAACGATTTTACCGACCAACTCTTTGATGCAATACTCACACTTAAAACCCGTGAGGAATGTTATGCTTTTTTCAGCGATGCCTGCACTCCTAAGGAGATAGGCGCTATTGCTCAGCGCTTTGTTGTGGCAAAAATGCTTAACGATAAAAAAGTATATAATGAAATAATAGATAAAACAGGCGCAAGCACCGCAACAATAAGCCGTGTCAGCCGTTCTATAAACGAAGGTTTCCAACTCGCTTTTGAAAGGCTTAAATAATGAGCGGTTACGAAAGTTTTGCCGATTTTTATGATATTCTGATGTCGGATGTGGACTATTCTGCAAGAACTGAATATCTTTTGAATCTTTTTAAAAAACACGGTAAAGTTCCGTCACTTCTTCTGGACGTGGCTTGCGGAACAGGTGCATTTTCAAACCTGATGGCGCAAAAAGGTATTGAGGTTATCGGGGTGGATGCGAGCGAGGAAATGTTAGCCGTAGCGCGTGAAAACTCTGCTGAGATGGGAACTCAGGTGCTTTATCTTTGCCAGAAAGCGGAAGAACTCGACCTTTACGGCACGGTTGACGGCGCAATCTGCTGTCTTGACAGTATAAATCACATAGTAGATTTAAAAACACTCAAAACCGCTTTCCAAAAAATTTCTCTTTTTATGGAATCGGGTTCGCTTTTTATTTTTGATGTGAACACTCCTTATAAACATACCGATATTCTGGCTGATAACACATTTGTTATTGAAGAGGAAGATATTTTTTGCGTCTGGTAGAATGAATATGATGAAGAAAGCGCTGTTACCGATATTTGCCTTGACTTTTTTGTAAAAGATGGGGAAAGTTATAACAGGTATTCGGATAATTTCAGTGAGAGAGCATACTCATTCTCACAACTTTCCTCACTTCTGGAAAGTGCAGGTTTTAAGCTCATAGCCATTTATGAGGATATGAAAACCACTCCCTGTCCCAAAAATGCCGAAAGGGCAGTTTTTGTTGCAGAAAAATTATAGTAAAATCGGACAGAAAGTCTGCATATAATTTAATATCAAATAAAAAAATAAAATTTTTTAAAAAAACTTCTTGACAAAGCGTTTCATTTGTGATAATATATCATTCGTCGCCAGTGAGCGCAACGTGGCAACAAGCAGGCGCGCCAATGTGGGAGCATAGCTCAGCTGGGAG
>JAFVTZ010000168.1 GCA_017502965.1 Clostridia bacterium | reverse complement strand
GGTCAGAATGTTACAAAAGAAAAATTCTATTCCCAGTATGAAGAAAAAACCGCCGATGTAAAGGTCATCAAAAACGGTGCTGTTTCGGAAAATAACGAAATAAACGCCGTCACAGGTGCTACAATTTCTTCAAAAGCGGTTACATCGGCTGTGAATATGGCGCTTGAAAATTATAAAGCAGTAGCAGAAACGGAGGTGGCAGTAAATGAGTAAAAAATATCTCGGTTATTTTACAAACGGTCTTATAAAAGAAAATCCCGTTTTAAGGCTTGTGCTTGGCACTTGCCCTACCCTTGCTGTCACAACTGCCGCCATAAACGGAGTTGGAATGGGCATTTCTGCAACAGTAGTGCTGGTTTGCTCAAATCTTGTTATTTCTTTACTTAGAAATATTATCCCCGACAAGGTCAGAATTCCTGCATTTATAACCGTAATCGCAGGTTTTGTAAGCGTGGTGCAGATGCTTGTAAAGGCATTTTTACCCGCTATTGACAAATCTCTCGGAATCTTTTTACCGCTCATAGTGGTTAACTGCATCATATTGGCGCGTGCTGAAATGTTTGCATCTAAAAACTCACCTTTGCCGAGTGTGTTGGACGGACTTGGAATGGGTATCGGGTTTACAGCAGTTTTAACCCTTATGGGTGCTATCCGCGAACTTATCGGCGCAGGAACATTGTTTAATTTCCCGATTACTCAGGAATTTATCAGCCCCATGGTAATTTTCCTGCTTCCCCCTGGAGGATTTTTTGTGTTTGGAATGTTGGTTGCAACATCAAATGCAATAGCAAAGAAAAACGGCAAGAAAACGGTTGAAACTCTCGGCTGTGCAAACTGTCCGTCCCGTAACGCTTGCTCAGGATGCGAAGAAAAGGAGGCAGGTATAAATGAATAATACAACTATTGCTTCAATTCTTCTTGCAGGAATACTCACCAATAATATGGTGCTTTCTAAATTCTTAGGAATTTGTCCTTTCCTCGGAGTTTCAAAGAAAACCGACACCGCTTTTTCAATGAGTATTGCCGTAACACTCGTTATGGTGGTTGCAACTGCGGTGACTTGGCCGATTTATAACTATATTTTAGCCCCTGATTATACATATCTTGAAACCATTGTTTTCATACTTGTAATCGCGGCCATTGTTCAGCTTATAGAAATTGTTCTCAAGAAATATATAAAGCCTATTTATAACGCTTTGGGAATATATCTTCCCCTTATAACCACAAACTGTGCGGTTCTGGGTATTACAATGCTGAATATTTCGGAAAATCTTAATTTTATTCAGTCTGTTTTCAACGCCCTCAGCGCAGGACTTGGCTTTATGCTTGCAATGCTTTTGTTCTCAGGTGTCAGACAGCGTATGGAATCTGCAGATATTCCTGAATTTATGAAAGGTCTGCCAATAACCTTGGTTGCGGCGGCAATAGTGTCGCTTTCTTTCCTCGGTTTTGCAGGAATAGGTGGTTAAACTATGGAAATAGTATTGCCTGTAATTATTTTAGGAATTATCGGTCTTATTGCGGGAGTAGGGCTGTCGCTTGCATCAAAATTTATGGCTGTTCCCGTAGATGAAAAGCAGGAAAAACTGCGCGAGTGTCTGCCAGGGGCTAACTGCGGTGCCTGCGGATATTCAGGGTGTGACGGTTATGCCGCTGCTGTGGCAGAAGGCAAGGCAGAGCCGGGAAATTGCCCTCCGGGTGGCACTGATACTGCCGCCGCTATGGCAGAAATTTTAGGTGTTGAAATCAAAACAGAGCAAAAAATTGCTCATATAGCATGCGGCGGAAACCCTGAAATCACCAAAAGGAAATATGATTACAGCGGTATGCAAAGTTGCAGCGCGGCGTCCCTTCTTCATTCAGGCCCTCTTGAATGTGCATTTGGCTGTATCGGTTTTGGTGACTGTGCAAAGGCTTGTCCTTTCGGAGCAATAACTGTGAAAAACGGTAAACCCTCGGTTTGTGAAGAGATATGTGTCGGTTGCGGTCTTTGTGCAAAGGCTTGCCCGAAAGCCTTAATTTCAATTATTCCAAAAGATAGAAAAATGACCGTAAACTGTGCTAATAAAGCAAAGGGAGCGGCGGTAGCAAAAGCCTGCTCTGTTTCCTGCCTTGCCTGCAAAATGTGCGAAAAGGTTTGTGAAACGGGCGCAATTAAAGTTGTGGATAATCTTGCTGTTATAGATTATTCCCTTTGCAACGGTTGCGGAAAATGCAAAGAGGCTTGCAAAAGAAATGTTTTAGTTTAAACAAAACGCCTGTCCTAAGCAGACAGGCGTTTTTGCTATTTATTGTTCTTATAAAAATTTATTTTGCGGTGGATATCCTGCATTTTAAGGTCGAGTTTGCTGATTTCTTCTGCACAGGATTTGAGTTCATCTGAAATTTCCTTTTCGGCACCGCCGATTTCCTTTTTGTAGCGTACTTTGTGTTCAAGGCTTGCCCAGAAATCCATTGCAATAGTGCGGAACTGCACCTCAACCCGCATATATTTTTTCTCGGTCAGCAAAAATATCGGAATTTCGAGTATTAAATGCAAACTTCTGTATCCGTTGGGCTTTGGATTTTTGATATAGTCTTTAATTTCAATAACCCGTATATCGTCCTGCGAGCAAAGACGCTTGGAGAGTATGTAAATATCATCAGGAAAAGAACATATAACCCTTATTCCTGCAACGTCATTCAGATTTTCTTCTATGCTTTTAACCGATAGTTCAAAACCTTTTCTTT
>JAFVTZ010000012.1 GCA_017502965.1 Clostridia bacterium | reverse complement strand
CTCTCTCCCTTGGGAGCAGGAATTTCGGTAACAATTTTTTCAAGAACTTCTTCAACATTTGTGCCCGTTTTTGCAGAAATCAGCGGAGCATTATCGGCAGGAATACCGATAATATCTTCAATCTCCTGCTTCACCCTTTCAGGCTCAGCAGAGGGTAAATCAATTTTATTTACAACAGGCAGTATTTCAAGACCGTGGTCAACAGCAAGATATGTGTTAGCAAGAGTCTGAGCCTCTATTCCCTGAGAAGCATCAACAATAAGTACTGCGCCCTCGCAAGCCGCAAGCGAACGCGAAACCTCATAATTAAAGTCAACATGACCGGGGGTGTCAATAAGATTAAGTTCGTACCTCTGACCATCTTTAGCATCATAATAAAGAGTCACCGCGTGCGCCTTAATGGTTATACCGCGCTCGCGCTCAAGGTCCATACTGTCAAGAATCTGTTCTTCCATATCTCTCTGCGCTACAGACTGGGTAAGTTCCAGAAGCCTGTCCGCCAGAGTGGACTTTCCGTGGTCAATATGCGCTACTATACAAAAATTTCTTATCTTATCAAGTGGAAAGGACATATATTACTCCTTAAATTAAAATTCATAATTATTTTACCACAAATCAGACCGTAATGTAAATAGCAATTTACAGATTTTTCTTAAATTATATGTATTTACAAATATTTAATAATATTATAAAATATTATATGTATAATTCAGGCGAAGAAGGTGTTTTGATGGAAACTAAAAAAATACTCATTGCGGATGACGAGGAGAGAATAGTATCCCTTGTGTCTGACTTTTTGAAAAATGCAGGCTATGAAACCGTCACAGCATCAGACGGAGAGATAGCATTTAATATTTTCAGTATGCAAAAAGAAGAAATCAGCCTTGCAATAATTGATATTATGATGCCTGAGATAGACGGTTGGGCGCTCACCCGAAAAATACGCTTGGTTTCTGATATTCCCATAATTATGCTTTCCGCCAGAGCAGAAGAATTTGATTTACTTGAAGGTTTTGATGCAGGGATAGACGAATATGTAACAAAGCCTTTCTCCCCTGCAGTACTTGTAAAAAGAGTCGAAGCGCTCCTGAAAAGGTCGTCAACAATTCAGCCTGACAACTGCGCTCAAAAAGGGATTTTTATAGACGAAAATGCTTTTACAGCCTGCCTTGACGGATGCACCTTGGAACTTACCCTTAAAGAATTCGAACTGCTCGCCTTTCTTTGCCGCAATTCAGGGTTAGTGCTCACCCGTGACCAACTGCTAAACGCCATCTGGGGATACGATTATATCGGTGACACCCGAACTGTTGACTCCCATATAGCCCGACTTCGCACAAAACTCGGCGACTGGGGTGCATCACATCTGAAAACCATATACGGAATGGGGTACAAACTTGAAAATTCGTGAGTTCAAAAACAAACTCTGGTTTAATATTTTTATCCGTATCGGAGCAATTTTTGCGGTATTCGTGCTGGTTATTTCTCTATGTAATGTAACATTTCTGGTGGATTTTTTCAGCAGAAAAGAAAAAAATGCCCTCAAAGAGCAGATAACAGTTGTATCAGAACTCAATTTTTCCGATACCAATGCCGTTCTTTCCGCCCTTTCCGATATAAACGAAAAGTATAATTTTGATGTTGAAATTTATAATCAACGCGGCACTATTCTTTACACCACCCATGGCGGTCAGATGATGGACTTTTTCCACCAAAACAGCGGAAATTTCAATATGAATCACGAAGAAATGCAGGTTATAAGCAGCGAAACTCTAAATGACGGTATAATCTTTGAAACCGCTGTCAGGCGGTTCGATAAAACCGAGTATCTGCTCTGTAAAAAGACCGTTTCGAACGGTTTGTTTGCCGAGGTGAGAGTTCAGAAACAACTCATTGCAAACTCTGCCGCTATTGCAAACGAATTCATTATAATAGTCTCTTTTATCTGCTTTTTGCTGTCTATTGTATGGGTTTTGATTTTTGCCCGTCAGTTTTCAAAACCTATTGTTCTTATGAACGAAATCACCTCTGATATGTCAAACCTCAATTTCGGGCGCAGACTGCAGATAACCAGAAGCGACGAAATAGGTCAACTGGCTCACGGCATAAACGAACTTTCCGATTCGCTTTCTTGTGCACTCGAAGACCTCAAAGCCACCAACGAAAAACTTAAGGACGATATCGAACTTGAACGCCAACTTGATGTAATGCGAAAAGAATTCGTTGCAAATGTTTCCCACGAACTCAAAACCCCCATATCCATAATAAGAGGTTATGCAGAGGGGCTTAAACTCAACATAAACTCAAAAGCAAGGGAAGATTACTGCGATACCATAATCGACGAAAGCGAGCGTATGAACAAACTCGTTCTGAGCCTTCTCGAACTCTCCCGCTATGAATCTGGTCAGATACCGATAAATATGCAAAAGTTTGACATTTCAACACTTTGCTCCGATATGGTTACAAGAATTTTCAAGAACAAAGACATTATCTTTGAATCTTCAGTACCAAATAACACAATCTGCTATGCAGACCCGCTTCAGATAGAACAGGTTTTAAAATCTCTGCTCGAAAATGCCGCGGTGCATACGCCTTTGGGCGGAACAGTTTCAGTATCTTCTTCCGAAAAGGGCGATAAAATCAGAATCAGCGTTTTCAACAGCGGCAGTCATATTGACAGCGACCTTATGCCGCAGATATGGCAAAGTTTTTTCAGGGGCGATAAATCCCACAAACGGGAAAGCGGACGT
Source organism: Clostridia bacterium (assembly GCA_017502965.1). Lineage (GTDB taxonomy): Bacteria > Bacillota > Clostridia > Oscillospirales > Acutalibacteraceae > UBA737. Next base: position 275 of record JAFVTZ010000012.1, on the reverse strand, counting down.
TTCGGGCTCGGACTTTCCATTGTTGCCGCCATTATGAAAATGCACGGCACAGATTGCGGTGTATACAACACCGAAAACGGCGTCTGCTTCTGGTTTGAACTTTTAATTTAGCCGCCCTGTACGCACCAATTTTCCTGAGTACTGCCAACCGTGCTGCCAAGCGTGCTTCCATTTATGTTGCCAATCATTAATGCAACATAAAAAAAGGTACATTCCCGTTTAAGAGAATGTACCTTTTTTAAATTTCAAACAATATTAAATATTGCCTGCAAGTT
>JAFVTZ010000167.1 GCA_017502965.1 Clostridia bacterium | reverse complement strand
TACTTAAAGAAATTATATAACCCGATTACTAAAATAACGATTATAATAACCGGTAATACAAATGTCATATAACCGCGCATCCAGTTTGCGATTTTTGCGCCGTTTCCTGTGTTTGCTTCCTCGGTGAACTTTTTCCAACCCCAACCGTAACGAGAAGTACAGAAAAGCACAAATATAAGCGAGCCTACAGGCAGAAGAATATTACTTACCAAAAAGTCCTCTAAATCCATTATACTGCTGTTCTTGCCAAACGGTGTAATACCTGACAGAATATTAAAGCCAAATACGCAAGGGAGCGAGAGAATAAACAAGGCAATACCGTTTATAAGAGAAGCCTTTTTTCTGCGCCAACCAAACATATCCATTGTGCAGGCGAGAATATTTTCAAACACTGCAAAAACTGTTGAAAGGGCGGCAAAACTCATAAATACAAAGAAAAGTGCGCCCCAGAGTCTGCCAAGAGGCATATTATTGAAAATATTAGGGAGAGTTATAAATATAAGGTCAGGACCTGAATCCGCCTCAACCCCGAATGCCGAGCAGGCGGGAAAAATTATAAGACCCGAAGTAAAAGCCACAAAGGTATCAAGTGCCGCAATGTTTACAGACTCTCCAAGAAGTGCCCTGTCCTTTTTCAAATAACTTCCGAAAATCGCCATAGAGCCTATTCCGAGACTAAGAGTGAAAAATGCCTGTGTCATAGCACCCACAATTACATTGATAACACCCGCATCCATCATCTTACCGATATCGGGCACAAGATAGAACCGAAGTCCCTCGCTTCCGCCTTTCATAAACACGCTGTTCACTGCAAGGACTACCATTATGGCAAGTAAAGCGAGCATCATATACTTTGTTATTCTTTCAAGCCCGTTCTGCAGACTGAAAGAGCAAACCACCAAAGCCGACAGAACGACTATTCCCATATAAACCATAAGGCTCACAGGGTTTGAAAGCATATCCGAAAAAGCGGTTTTAACACCCGAAGTATCAAGACCCACGAACTTTCCTGCCGCTGTATCAACAAAGTATTTCAGCATCCAACCTGCAACTGTGGTATAAAACATCATAAGCAGATAGTTGCCTATTAGTGCCGCATACCCGTGCAGATGCCATTTTGAGCCTTTGGGCTCAAGCACTTTATAAAACTTTGCAGGACTTGCCTGCCCTGCTCTGCCGATGGCAAATTCCATTGTCATAACAGGAACTCCCAATATTATCAGGAACACAAGATAAATAAGTACAAATATTGCGCCGCCGTACTGCCCTGCCATATAAGGAAATTTCCATACATTTCCTATTCCAATGGCACAGCCTGCACTTAGAAGAATAAATCCAAGTCGGCTTCCTAACTTTTCTCTTTCCATATTAAACCTCCAAAAAAATCATACCAATAAATAATACAATATTTCGACAATTATTGCAAGAAAAACATCCGATGCAAAAGCATCGGATGAAAATTATTTTTTAATCTGCTCAATATCATAAGGCGTTGTCTGATATACAAAATAGTTAAGCCAGTTTGAATAAAGGAGATTTGCGTGCGACCGCCAGGTAATAAGCGGAGTTTTCTTGGGGTTATCATTCGGGAAATAGTTTTTGGGTATATCAATGGGCTTTCCTGCCGCCAAATCCCTGAAATATTCATTGGCAAGGGTATCTCTATCATATTCAGAGTGACCTGTTATAAAAATTTGTTTTCCTTTTTTAGTAGAGACAGCATAAACTCCGGCTTCCGGAGAAGTTGAAAGTATCCGCAAATCCTTAACCTGTTTTATATCCTCTGCCAAAACAGTTGTGTGGCGGGAATGAGGCACTAAAAATAGCTCATCAAAGCCTCTGAAAAGGATAGACTTTTTATAATCCACTTTGTGCTCAAAAACACCGAAAAGTTTTTTAGAAAGCGGATATTTCTTTATACCGTAATGATAGTAAAGCCCAGCCTGCGCGCCCCAGCAGATATGGAAAGTGCTGTGAACATTGGTCTTGGTCCACTCCATTATCTCACAGAGTTCTTCCCAGTATTCAACCTCTTCAAACTCCATATTTTCAACCGGAGCACCTGTTATTATCATACCGTCAAAGGTTTTGTCCTTTACCTCGTCAAAGGTTTTATAAAAGGTGAAAAGATGCTCAGGAGATGTGTTTTTTGAAATATGGCTTTTAGCGTGTATAAGTTCAAGGTCAACCTGCAAAGGCGAGTTTCCGAGAAGACGGGATAACTGGGTTTCGGTTTCTATCTTTTTAGGCATTAAATTAAGCAATAAAATTTTAAGCGGACGGATATCCTGAGTTATAGCTCTGGTTTCGGTCATAACAAAGATATTTTCATCGCTAAGAGTTTTTACTGCAGGTAAATCGTTTGGAATTTTAATAGGCATATATATTTACCGTTCTTCCTTTTCTCAAAATACATTTTCAAATGAATATTGAATAATGAATAGTGAATAATTATGGTGTTCCGCTTTGCGGAACAGTATATATCGGTTTTTGCTTTGCAAAAACACCTTAATTATTCATTTTTCATCATTCATTTTTCATTAGATATTATCAAGTGCCTGTTTTATATCAGCTATAAGGTCTTCGGCATCTTCAATACCGCAGGAAAAACGCACCAAATCTGCTGAAATGCCTGCTTTAGCCAGTTCCTCGTCATTCATCTGACGGTGGGTAGCGCTTGCAGGGTGCAGACAGCAGGAACGTGCATCTGCAACGTGGGTTTCGATAGCGGCAATTTTAAGACCCTTCATAAAGGCTTCTGCTGCTTTTCTTCCACCCTTAACTCCGAAACTTACTACTCCGCAACTGCCGTTTGGCAGATATTTCTGAGTGAGTGCATAATCTTTATTTGATTCAAGTCCCGGATATGTCACCCAGGCAATTCTGTCATCCGCCTCCAAAACCTTTGCAACAGCAAGACCGTTTTCACAATGCTTTTTCATTCTCAGATGCAGACTCTCTAAACCTAAGTTTATAAGATAAGCATTCTGAGGTGACTGAATTGAGCCGAAATCACGCATAAGCTGAGCGGTTGCCTTGGTGATAAATGCACCGCCAAGACCGAAACGCTCGGTATAAGTTACACCGTGATAACTTTCATCAGGAGTGCAAAGACCAGGGAATTTATCGGGATATTTTGTCCAGTCAAACTTGCCCGAATCGACAATACAGCCGCCAACACACGAGCCGTGACCGTCCAT
>JAFVTZ010000166.1 GCA_017502965.1 Clostridia bacterium | reverse complement strand
TGAGTTGCCTGATAATATAACTGATAACTCAACAGAATATTATAAATATTTATATAAGAATTCTTATAAACAGGCAAAAGAATATTATGATAAATATTTGCCTCTTTATAAGAAAATCAGTTCTCAGAGTATAACTTTGCATACCCGTTTAACCGATTCGCTTACAAAAACGGTTTACAGTAACGGTACTGTAGTATATGTAAATTATTCTGATGTGGATGTAGAGGCAGACGGTTTAACTATAAAACCGAAATCTTTTGCTTTTATAAATTAAGAAGGGAGAATGTGTATGCAAAACGTGAAACTTAAATATCAAAACATATTCTCCCTTAAAAACAAGGAATCGTTAAAGGGATATATCTTTCTTATTCCTTTGATTATAGGTCTTATAACATTTTTTATAATTCCTGTTACAAAATCATTTTTGTTCAGTATCAGCGATGTAACAAGCGGCAGGGAAGGTTATCAGATAGCTTTAAGGGGCTTTGCAGCCTATAAAGAGGCTTTGACTGTTCACACAAGTTACCGCCAAACGGTTACTTCTGCTATTATCGATGTGGCACTTACAACTCCCCTTGTTATTCTTTTCAGTTTCTTTATGGCTTCGGTTTTAAATCAGGGGTTTGTTGGAAAGACCTTTTTCAGGGTTGTTTTGTTTCTTCCTGTTATTCTAACGGTTATGAATTCTTATAACAACACTCTTGAAAGTTTGATGATGGTTTCGGACTATAACAGCGCAGTGGGAGCCACTACCTCATCTTTCACCCAGCAGATATCGGATTGGATGATTTCAGCAGGGCTTAGCGAAGATATTGCAGGTACGGTTACAGGTCTTGTTGATAAAATATATGATGTTATAAATCTTTCGGCAATACAGATACTTATTATGCTTGTCGGTATGCAGTCAATCTCGCCATCTCTTTATGAGGCGGCTCAGGTTGAGGGTGCTACCGCTTGGGAGAAGTTTTGGAAAATCACATTTCCGATAATCAGTCCGTTGGTTTTCACCTGTATTATTTATACTATTATTGATTCTTTTACTGCTAATGATAATAAGGTTATGTCGCTTATGTCTACTACGGCATTTACAGACCTCAAATTTTCATTGGCTTCTGCGATGGGATGGCTGTATTTTCTGCTTATTGCAATTTTCCTGATTATCGTACAGCGTCTGTTCAAAAATCTGATATTTTCTTATGACCAATAAAAGGAGGACGGCTAATTTGAATATTAAAGCAATCGATAAAAGCAAACTTTCAAAGCAGACGGTTTCCTTTTTATGGGCGGCATTCAGGCTGATTTTGCTGATTGGAATAAGTTATACAATTCTTTACCCTATACTTGCAAAGTTTTCCTTGGTATTTATGAAAGCAGAGGATTTAACCGATTTTTCTGTTCAGTGGATTCCAAAACATTTCACTTTTTCAAACATTAAAATTGCTTCTGAGATTTTAGAATATCCTCAGTGTATTGCAAAAACATTCGGTATATGTCTTTTTGTTTGCAGTTTGCAGGTTTTTGTTTGCACAATATCGGCTTACGGTCTTGCTCATTTTAAAAGTCGGCTAAGAAATAGTATATTCATTCTTGTTCTTGCAACTTTGCTTATTCCGCCTCAGACCTACATAGTAAGTCTTTACACCCAATTTCAGCATTTTGATGTTTTTGGATTGTTTAAACTTTTTCTAGGCAAAGATGTAAATATTTTAGACACCCTCTGGACCTTTATTGTTCTAGCGGTTACAGGTATGGGTATTAGGAGCGGACTTTATATCTATATCTTAAAGCAGAATTTTTCTTCATTGCCTATAGAACTTGATGAGGCAGCAAAGGTTGACGGAGCAGGTATGCTTAAAACATTTTTTGCGATAATGCTTCCAAACACTGTTCCGACAGTTGTTATGTGTTTCATTTTATCCTTTGTATGGCAATGGAATGACACGTTTTATACTTCCTATTTTGCATCGGAACTCGGAACACTTTCAATGAAAGTTACTGAAATGGGCTTTTTAGTTGGTGAATATTTCGGTAACTGGGCATCGCGTACAAGTTCGCAGGGACAGTTGCTTATAAGTGTAGGTATCTTCCTATGCGCTATACCGCTTATTGTTATATTTGTTCTATGTCAGAGATTTTTTGTTCAAGGTGTTGAGCGTTCAGGCCTTGTAGGCTGATTTGCTCTGCTCTAAGAGAGGTAAAATATGAAAAAATTTTTGTGTTTATTATTGATTTTATCCTTATTGTCAGGAACTGCCGCGTGTAGCAAAAATGCAGATAAAAACAATTCATCTTCTAAAAAAACTTCAAGCGGTTACACCTCGAATCAAGAAGGGGAATATGATAAAACCGTATCCGATTGGCAGGATGAAGGCGAAAGTGGCGGAGAATTTGCAGAAAATACCGATTCAGGAGCCACTCCTGGTTCTGATACACAAAAAATAGAACTTTCTGACAGTTCTATAACCCCAAATAATAAAACTGAGGCTAATGTTATCCGACGCGGTTTTCCAACTTCTGCATTATCAAATAAGGATAATCTTCAGTTTTTTTATGAGGGAAATGCCTATGCTTACGGTATTGACCTTAGCGGTAATGAATATATCGCGTATAAAAATGTGACAGGTGAGATGCTTGATGCCGT
>JAFVTZ010000165.1 GCA_017502965.1 Clostridia bacterium | reverse complement strand
TAGCACCTGATGACGCTATCTGTTCGGCTGTGGGATTAGAATTCCAATAAACATCAGCATTAGCATCATAAACCGAAAAAGCGCCTGTCTGCTTATTTATAAAAAGGCTGAGATTTCGGTCAGTTACTGCAAGTTGCATATCTTTTGGAGCTAAATTGCTGCTCGATAACTTAAGTTCAGCCGTTTCAGAGGCTTTGCCTGCAGGGAGAGTTACCTTAGCCCTGTCAAGTTTTACAGGCGCAATACAAATTATCAAGGCCGCCGCTAAAACAACGGCAATAACAGCCGATATTTTCCAATGTTTCCTGATAATATTCAAAATCCAAACCTCACAGTCTGATGACAAGTTGATTATAAATGCTTATTATAAAATAAGCCATTTGCTGAACAAGATTAAACACAAGCAAAGCAAGGAAAATAACAATCAGAATACCGACAATTGTTATAACAATTGTTCCGATAGCCTTAGGAAGCGTGAAATCGTGAACAGTAATATTTGAAACAAGTAACAAAAAGGCAGTCCAAACTATTCCGAACAGTTTAATAATTGTAATAAACATTGCCTCTTCTTTAGTGAAAACATAAGTGAGCGGAATGCTTATCGCTGTAAACAGCACAAAAGGCACTAAAGCATATGCAGTAGCCATTGCAATTTCAACGGGTTTTCCGTCACCGTCGGTAAGGGTTGTTACAGACCAGTTGCAGACACACCACAGTAATACAGGAACTATTGCGGTACAAAGAGCAGTAATAAGGTTGAATTCCTTTCTGACATCGGTAAAGAGGAATGCACTGTACTGTTCAGAACAAATAGAAATCAGAACATAAACCGCATAGATTATTATTACAGATACAATATTTCCCTTCCGCTCGTGACTCATATCCCAGAAACCTTTAAACGGATGGGTCATAACAAAACCGCTGAACTTAAGTCCGCTCAGAACGGGACTTGGCGCCGAAGTTTTATTTGCCTTGCGCTTTTTAATTAAATACACCGCTATGACAGCAACAACTGCTAAAACTGCAAACGCTACAATAAGCGGGAAAAAATATTTACTTAACTGTTCCTGACGGTAAAACTTGAATGCTTTTGAATAAGTTGTCTGGTCATTACCGAGTTTTGCATAGTACATAGCATCAGAATACTCACCTTGCATTATATAGGTTTTTGCAAGTCCTGCATAAGCAATGGCAAGGTTAGAATTCTGTGTCAGCACTGCCTTCCAGCGCTTTTCGCTTTCCTTATAATCACCGTCAATATAAGACTGCTGTGCCTCAAGAATACTACTGCCGTAATCTGTAAATTCAAAGACCGTTATTCCCTTTGTCTGAGAATCAAGAACCATTATCTTGTCTTCATAAGAGGTTATCGCAACAGGTTTCTGGAATGTTCCCTCAACAGTACCTATTCCGCCAAAAGCAAATAAAAGGTCACTGTTTTCGTTATAAACAAATACTCTGCCGTGATTACTGTCAAGACAGGAAAAACCGTAACTCTGAGAAGCAGAAACATCCTTAAAAGCAGAAGAACCTTTAACGGTTGCTTTAGCATCCCATGTAAGCGGAAATTCAAAATCTCCCACCACATTTCCGAAAAGTTCACTTGTTTTAAGAATATTACTGCCTTTTGCAGTCTGCTTGCGAACATTTTCTGCGCTTTCAGGTGAGTTGCTGATAGAAGCCGTAACTGTATAAACAAAACCGTCAGCATCAATATCTATGTTATCAAATTCCACAGGAACTGTTTTGGTGTACTGTTCACGCTGTTTTTTGGTTGCAATCTTTTTCCAGAGGATATCAATAATACTTGGTTTAACCTCGTTAGAGCCAACAAAACCTATAAAATTATCAGCGCTGTCAAACTGCAGAAGTCCTTCATAAACATTCTTAGCAAGCACATAGGTATTGCCCCATTTATCAGCCGCTACTTTAAGCGGTTCAAACACGAAGTTTTCAAGATAAACCTTTTTGGCATCAACCGTTATAACACGACTTACAACACCGTCAATACTGCAAACTATAACACGATTGTTGCCTCTGTCAGCAATATAAATATTCTTATATTCATCTACATAAACACCCTGAGGAGAAACAAGTTTGTCGCTTCCCTCTGATATTTTTAATGTTTCAATAGATTTTATAAAACGGAATTTTGAATCAAGAACGATAACGCTGTTACCTGCAGCATCACAAATATACACTTTGCCGTCGCCATCGGTTGCGATATCTGTAGGCTCGTTCCATTCAGGACAGCCCGCATAAAACCAATCAACATAGCTTTCAACCGTTACCGCATCGGACATAAGCTGTGCTTCTTCCTGCACATTATATGTATATGAAATTGCCGATGCCGAAAAAGGCAGAACAGCGCATATTGTAAACAGCGCTAAAATCACACATAATAATTTTTTCAAGCTATCCCTCCTCTTTTAATAATTATTCTTTCATACCTGCAGTTGCCATAGTTTCCATTATCTGACTCTGAGAAACTAAAAATGCGGTTATAGGAACGACCATCATACAAAGAGATACTGCCGCTCCGGCACCCATTCTGGCAACACCGCCGGCTATTATCTGATTTAATGCAACGGGCAGAGTTTTCAGCTGTTCGCTGTAAATATAGTATCCCCCTGTTGCGTTCCACAATGACTGTATCGAAAGAACCGCAAGAGTAAGCCATGCCGGTTTTACAACAGGCATAACTATCTTAAAAAGAATCAACCATTCTTTTGCGCCGTCAATTCTTGCGGCTTCAAGCAGAGCATCAGGCAAAAGTTGCTCCATAAACTGCTTCATAAGATAAAGTCCCAATGTGCTCTGAGCAGCAGGAAGAATAATTGCCCAATAGGTATCAAGCAGATGGAATTTATTCATAAGAATATATGTAGGAACAGAGGTTACTGCCGCCGAAAACATAAGTGCTAAAGTAACCATCTTGAATAAAAACTTTCTGCCCGGAAAATCAAATTTAGTTAGTGCATAAGATGCGCAGGAAGTGAAAATTATCTGGAGGATAACGCCAACCGCAGTTATGAATACCGAATTAAAAACATATCTTGCGAAAGGAACCTGCGAATCTGACAAAACATTCATCATATCGCTGAAATTTTCGAGTGTAGGATTACGCACAAAGAATTTCGGCGGAAAGAGGAAAAGTTCCTCATAAGGTTTAAATGCATTTGATATTACATATACAAGGGGCAATGCCATAAAAAGACCGAAAAATGTAAGTGCTGCAAAGATAGCAAAATTTCCGCCCGCTGAACGGTTAAGCCTTTTTTTCTTACTTTTCACGACCCACCCTCCTTTAAACAGTGGTTTATAATAATCATTCTCCTTTTGGCGTTCTGGCTTTCACGTTCGCGTGAGCCGGATATCGCCGATGGACACTGGAGGTTATGGCTATGTTGAAGGCGATTATCGTAGATGATGAGGCACCGGCTCGTTCCGAGCTGCGTTTCCTG
>JAFVTZ010000164.1 GCA_017502965.1 Clostridia bacterium | reverse complement strand
TTACATATATGCAGAACGATTTATTCTTTGGTTTAAAATTCTGCTCGCAAGTGTTCCTGCGGCTATTTTAGGGCTTCTTTTTGACGACCAGATTGATGCAATGCTCACGGGTGACAGCAGGGCTTATGTAGTAGCAGGAGCGCTTATAGTATACGGTATTCTTTTTATAATAATTGAAAATCTACATATTAAAGGCAAGGTTGAGGATTTGGGAGTTCTGTCTTACCGCACGGCTTTGTTTATAGGTCTCATTCAGTGTCTGGCTTTGGTTCCCGGAACTTCGCGAAGTGGCTCAACAATACTCGGAGCCATAATTCTCGGACTTTCCCGCACGGCGGCGGCAGAGTTTTCATTCTTTTTGTCTGTTCCTGCAATGGTTGGCGGCAGCGGCATAAAGGTGCTTCAGTATTTTGCGGACGGTAATTCTTTTACAGGCGAACAGGTGCTTATTTTGCTTGTGGGAATGGCGGTTGCTTTTATTGTATCTGTACTTGCAATAAAGTTCCTGCTTAACTTTATCCGTAAAAACGATTTTAAAATTTTCGGTTATTACCGCATAGTTCTCGGTATAATCGTTATCGCATATTTTGCTATAGCAGGATAAAACAGAAGCCGTCTTCAAGACGGCTTCTGTCTATATTACATATTCTTTAAAAATGCCACTACTTTTTTAGCGATTATTCTGTGACCTGCATCGTTGGGATGAAGTCCGTCAGGCATATATTTTAATTTCATTAGCTTTACTTCGGGCTGAATACCGCTGGTAGCGAAAAGGTCTAAAACAGGGAAAGAATAATACTCTGCAACCTCGCGTATAATGTTTACATAGGTTTTAAGCGGTGCTACAGGTTCTGTTTTATTGCTGCCGCAGGGATTATCCTCGTCGCATCTGTGGGTAGGCGTAATTACAACGATTACCGATTCAGGATATTTCTCTAAAAGGGAGAGGTAAAGAGAGTGCAATCCGCCGTAAAAAGTGTCAGGAGTGCGGTCCTGCATAGTGCCGATAGGTGCATCACCGTGACCGTAATCGTTAGTTCCGCCGAAAACCACAATGATGTCCGCATCGGAATCCATTGAGTCAACACGGGAAGCGAAGTATAAATCATATCTCGGATTTTCGGAAGCCGATGTCTGCTTTGCAATTCTTGTACCGCCGATACCGTAATTGCGGCATACTGCGCCCGAAAGGTCTGCTACCTGCGATACATAGCATTTCGGATGTTCGGAAGCACCTGAACCTTCTGTTATACTGTCGCCAAGGAAATTTATTTTTTTATTCTGTAACTGCATATTAACACCCCGATTTATCGTTTGGGATTATTATACAATAAATAACCCGTCTTTGCAACAACAGTTTTGACAAATAAACATAAAAAAGTTCTTGACCTTAAGAGCGATATGTGTTATAATGCTATCACCTCTGAAAGGTTCTTTTTTTTTGCATAAGAACCGATTTGTCTGGATTTTAAACTATATTGTGCGTTGCTTTTCGTTGAACCGCAAAATGTGGTAAAACGGCACGAGAGATTAGTCCGGACCGAGGGAGGCGTTTACTTTTACGAAGGTTAGAGTAAAAGCAAAAAATATTTCCGTAAAGCGGGAGGTGCCGTTATGAGAGTAAAAATAACTTTAGCATGCACTGAATGCAAACAGCGCAATTACAACACAATGAAAAACAAGAAAAACGATCCGGACAGGCTTGAGATGAACAAGTATTGTAGGTTCTGCAAAAAGCATACCCTACACAAGGAAACAAAGTAGTGGAGGTAACAAATGAAGGCTCTTAATAAAATTCTTTATATTTTAACAGTAGTTTTCGGCGTAGCTTCACTTGTATTGTTCTTTACTGATTTCGTTAATCTCACTCTCGGTACTACCGAGGACAGTCTTGTAGGTACAGTTATTGCCTTCGGAAGCAAGGCAAATGTTGCAGGAACAGAGTATAATATGTCGGCTTCTTCCGATATCCTCTTCTGCTTCTTACTTACCGTTATCTCGGCTGTTATGGGTGCGTTATCATTCAAGTCCAAGAAACTGCGTTATGCAGTTCCTTTTGTCGGCATTATAGCAGCAGTTTATATGTTTGTTATATACGGCAAAACTGCTTGGCACTTTGTTGATACACGTCCTTTGGTTTTCGGCGATATCAGCGTGATGACATTCACTCCTTTTGTGCTTTTCACAGCAATCGCTCTTGCTTTGTTCACTGTTGCTTCTGCAGCATATCTCCTTGTTGACGATTATCTTGAGGTTTTAGCTTCTGATGGAGAGAAACTTCCCATCTGCAAGCGCCTTGTTCGTTTCTTCAAGGATTATAAGAGTGAAACAAAGAAAATTGTTTGGCCCGGCATAAAGGATGTTATCAAGAACACCGTTATCGTTATTATTATCTGTTTGCTCGTAGGCGCGCTTATCTGGCTCGTCGATTTCGGACTCGGTAAGTTGCTCGGTCTTGTATTGGGCATTTAAGCCTTTGGAGGTAGACAATGTCTGAAACTAAAGAAGCAAGATGGTATGTTGTACACACTTATTCAGGTTATGAGAATAAGGTAGCAAGTGACCTTGCAACCATGGTTGAAAGCCGCGGTATGCAGGACCTTATACAGGATATCAGAATTCCTACCGAAACAGTAACAGAAATAAAAGAAGATAAAAAGCGTGAAGTTGAACGCAAAATTTTCCCCGGTTATGTTCTTATTAAAATGATCGTAACTGATGACAGCTGGTATGTTGTAAGAAACATTCGCGGCTG
>JAFVTZ010000163.1 GCA_017502965.1 Clostridia bacterium | reverse complement strand
CCGTCAAAATCTCAGGCGGTGCATTTGAAGGACAGGTCGGCAATATCGTGGAAATCGACGAAGAACACAAAACTGTCAAAGTTTCGCTTAATGTGTTCGGTCAGGTTACCGCAGTTGAGGTTGACCCCGTATTTATTAAGTTAGTTTAATAAGCGATATCGCTTGTTATAGTGGGAGGACAAGTTTGTCCGCTTGACCACATCTTGTTATTTAAGGAGGTGTTTCCAAATGGCACAGAAAGTAATGGGTTTTATCAAACTTCAGATTGAAGCTGGCAAAGCCACTCCTGCACCACCTGTTGGTCCCGCATTAGGTCAGCACGGTGTTAACATCATGCAGTTCTGCAAAGAGTTCAATGAGAAAACTGCTAAGGACGCAGGCCTCGTAATCCCGGTTGTAATCACCGTTTACCAGGACAGATCCTTCTCTTTCATCACTAAAACTCCCCCCGCAGCTGTATTGATTAAAAAGGCTTGCAAAATCCAGAATGGTTCGGGTGTTCCGAACAAAACAAAGGTTGCTACAATCAGCAAAGAGGCTGTTAAGCAGATTGCTGAACAGAAAATGCCCGACCTTAACGCAGCAAGCGTTGAAGCGGCTATGAGTATGATTGCAGGTACCGCAAGAAGTATGGGCGTAGTTGTTGAAGACTAATCCCGAAATTTAAGCAAGACCCTGCTTTTCGCATAAGCGAGCAGGCATAATCGTGGGAGGAATTTAAAAAAATTCCGTGTAACCACAAAGGAGGAAATAAATTTGCATAAAGGTAAGAATTATTTAGACAGCGCTAAGTTGATCGAAAAGACAAAACTTTATGATCTTGACGAAGCGTTGGACCTTGTTGTTAAAACAGCAAAGGCTAAATTCGATGAAACTATCGAAGTTCACGTTAAACTCGGCGTTGACTCCAGACACGCAGACCAGCAGGTTCGCGGTGCTATCGTACTGCCCCACGGAACAGGTAAATCTGTTCGCGTACTTGTATTCTGCAAAGGCGATAACGTTAAAATCGCTGAAGAAGCAGGCGCTGATTATGCAGGCGGTGAAGAACTGGTTGCAAAAATCCAGAACGAAAACTGGTTTGATTTTGACGTAGTTGTTGCAACACCCGATATGATGGGTCTTGTTGGCCGTATCGGTAGAGTTTTGGGTCCCAAAGGCCTTATGCCTAACCCCAAAGCAGGTACTGTTACTCCCGACGTTGCAAAAGCAATTTCTGAAATTAAAGCAGGTAAAATTGAGTACCGTCTGGATAAAACAAATATTATCCACTGCCCCATCGGTAAGAAATCTTTCGGTCCCGAAAAACTTGCTGATAACTTCAATGCTCTGTTGGGCGCTATCATCAAAGCAAAACCCGCAGCTGCAAAGGGTCAGTACTTGAAGAGTGTTGCCGTTGCTTCCACAATGGGCCCCGGTATCAAACTCAACACTGGTAAACTCTCTTAATGAATTTACCGCTATAAATTTTTGTTGACAAAGACAAAAATTTGTGATATAGTATATACGTTGTCCAAAGACAGCAGGTTAAAGCATCGCTTTTGTAAATCCTGCCGAGGAACTTAAACATATTTTTAGTATGCTTTTATTGGGTTCCGATATGTCTTTTACCGGAACCCTTTTTCTTTGGATAAGGCGGATATGCTTTTCGCCGACGGTTAATCCGTTTTGTATGAATTTTTAGGAGGTGAAACAATGCCAAACGCAAAAGTTTTAGAACAGAAAAAGACTGCTGTTGCAGATTTGATTGAAAAATTGAAAGTTGCTCAGGCAGGTGTACTTGTTGACTACCGCGGTCTTACAGTTAGTGAAGATACAGAACTGCGCAGAAAATTCCGTGAAGCAGGTGTTGAATACACAGTTGTTAAAAACTCTCTCACCAGATTTGCTGCTAAAGAAGTTGGTCTTGACGAACTCGACGGTATTCTCCACGGTCCCACATCACTCGCTATTAGCGATTCTGACCCCGTTGCTCCTGCAAAAATCATTTCTGATTTCGCTAAAGGCAACGACAAAATTGAGATTAAAGCAGGTTTCTTGGATGGCAAAGTTATTAGTCTTGATGAAATCAAAACTCTCGCTAACACTCCCTCAAGAGAAACTCTTATTGCTAAAATCATGGGTAGCCTTAACGCTCCCATCTCCAACCTCGTTCGCACATTGCAGGCACTCGTTGATAACGGCGTAGAACCCGCTGAAATCAAATTAGATGCTCCCGCTGAGGAAGCACCTGCTGCAGAAGAGGTTGCACCTGTTGCAGAAGCAACAGAAGCTCCCGTAGAGGAAGCACCTGCCGCTGAAGAAGCAGCAGAAGAAAAAACAGAAGAATAATTTTTTAAATTAAATTTAAATAGGAGGTTTAATAAAATGAGTATTGAATCAATCATTGCTGAAATTAAAGAACTTAAATTATTAGAAGTTGCTGAACTCGTTAAAGCTATGGAAGAAGAGTTCGGCGTAAGTGCTGCTGCTCCCGTAGCAGTTATGGGCGTTGCTGCTGAAGGCGGCGCTGCTGCTGAAGAAAAATCTGACTTCACAGTAGTTCTCGCTAACGCTGGTGATGCTAAATTGAAGGTTGTTAAAGCCGTTAGAGAACTTACAGGTCTTGGCCTCAAAGAAGCAAAAGACTTAGTTGACGGCGCTCCCAGCAACATCAAAGAAGGCGTTGCTAAAGACGAAGCTGAAAAAATGAAGGCTGCTCTCGAAGAAGCAGGCGCAACTGTTGAATTGAAATAATTCAAAGTTTCACCCTAAAAATCAAAAGTCCTGTCGTATGATATATACGGCAGGGCTTTTTTTATTGAAAATCATATTGTTGCGGCGAACATACCGAGCAAGGCTCGTAATAGGAATCAATGGCTTCTTCCAGAGAAATTTCGTGGCAACTTCTCCAAAGATACCTGCAATCCGATTCGTGGTATTTCTCGCCGGTATCGGTTATATAGACGGTTGCGCTTATATGCTCATTCTCGGATAATGGCTCGGCAGATAGTTCATCATATGGCTCCCATAATATCTCTGAGGGCGGTTCCGTTGACATTTGCGAAGTCGGAATATCAGTATCAAAGTACCCTCCCAA
Source organism: Clostridia bacterium (assembly GCA_017502965.1). GTDB lineage: Bacteria > Bacillota > Clostridia > Oscillospirales > Acutalibacteraceae > UBA737. The sequence goes on along the minus strand of JAFVTZ010000163.1, from coordinate 438 downwards.
CATAATAACCGCTACTATTATACATAAAACTTTAAAAAATTTTTTCATAAAATCACCTTTTGGATGTTGAATTTCCCTTTTCACTAGCCGAAGGAGGAATACGCTGGTTTTGGCACTTATAGTGCCAATATTATTGTAACAAATTGTTACAATAATATCAAGAGGTGATTTTGTGAAGGGATTGAAGATGGTTCGTAAAGAACGCAACCTAAATCAGTTGAAGGTGGCGATGGATTTAAATATGTCCCGTGAAGCTTTATCCAGTTATGAAACGGGAAGACGAAATCCCAGCCTTGATATGCTTAATAAACTTTCTCAATATTTCAACGTTTCTATTGATTACCTTATAAACGGCGAAGAATTTAAGAAAAGATAAAACCTTTTGTTTGATAAAACAAGAGGTTTTTTATTTTATTTATCAAAGGGGGTTCCCCTTTG
>JAFVTZ010000162.1 GCA_017502965.1 Clostridia bacterium | reverse complement strand
GTTTACTGAAATATTATCGCAAATCATTAAAACTTGATACCTACTTTACGCATTTCATCCAGAAGAACCTCTTTATGAGCATCTTCCATAGAAGTAAGCGGCATTCTGAGATAGTCCTCGCAGAATCCCATAGCTGCCATAGCCGCTTTTACAGGGATGGGGTTAACCTCACTGAAAAGAGCATTTATGAGCGGAAGATATTTAAGCTGCAAATCACAAGAACCTTTTACATCACCCGCAAAGAACTTATCGCAGATAGCAACAGCACCCTCGGGTTCAACATTTGAAAGCACAGATATGCATCCCTTTCCGCCGAGCGACATTATAGGAACTATCTGGTCGTCGTTACCTGAATAAATATTTATTTTATCACCGCAAAGGGCGGCGATTTCAGCAACCTGGGAAATGTTTCCGCTTGCCTCTTTAATAGCGTTGATATTAGGATGTTCAGCAAGAGCCGCAACCGTTGCAGGAGCGATATTTACACCTGTTCTCGAAGGAACATTATAAAGAATTACAGGAACGGTTGAAACATCTGCAATTTCTGTGAACATTTTAATAAGACCGTTCTGAGTTGCCTTATTATAATAAGGTGTTACTACCAGAACACCGTCAACCCCTGCTTCGCAGGAAAATTTGGTGAGTTCCAGAGCGTAAGCGGTATCATTAGAGCCTGTGCCTGCAATAACGGGAATTCTTCCATCAACACGGTTTACAGTATACGCTATTGCTTCGCGGTGCTCCTCATCGGTAAGAGTTGAGCCTTCGCCTGTTGTTCCGCAGACTACTATCGCATTTACTCCCTTTTCAATCTGCCAATCAATAAGTTTTCCAAAGGCAGTATAGTCGATACCGTTTTCAGTGAGTGGGGTTATAATAGCGGTTGCAATTCCTTCAAAAATAGGGGTTTTCATAGTTTTCACCTTTCTACAATAAAAAATAGCCGATTGCTCGGCTACCAAAAATCAGAAATAGGGCGCACACCTGCACCTTTGGGTTCTGTTTTCGATAGCACTCCGCAAAAAGCGACAGTAAAACGGATATTATTCCGTTTTACCAGATCAACTGCCCGCCGACAGCCGTCTTCGGCGACCGTTCCTTTCACTTTGATATCTTTCTGCCGAAATTAACACTCAAAGTTACTGATAACAAATCGCGCCTCTATCTGTTTGACACTAATTTAACACAAACCCCGTCTTTTGTCAAGACTAAAATAAAGACATTATGATAGACGCCGCGCCGTAGCTTACAAAGGAAATTATAATTCCTGCTCCCAAAACTCCTATTACTACAGACGGAAATGCCTTTTTAAGCGGCATATCAAGCATAGCCGCAACCAATGCACCCGTCCACGCGCCTGTACCGGGGAGCGGAATTGCCACAAAGAGGGCAAGCCCCCAGAAAGCATATTTCAAAACTTTTTCCTTATTTTTCTCGGCTTTTGCTTCCATTTTATCAACAATGCCGTTAAGTTTCGGACTGACTTTTCTCATCCAAGCAAAAATCCGCTTAATAAATATAATAATAAACGGCACAGGAATGAGATTTCCCACTATGGCAATAGGTATTGCAATCCAAGGAGAAAGCCCCATACCCGTTGCAATCGGAATAGCACCGCGAAGTTCGATTATAGGCACCATTGAAACCAAAAGGGTTATTATCGATTTGCCGATAACGGTTTTAAATAAGAAATCTATCATCATTTAACCTCTTTTTAATATTTTTCTGACAAATCCCAAAAGGAATCTGAAATTAAGTGCAGTAAGCAGAACAAGGCACACTGCCTGAATTACTATCCAGAAAGGAACATTGAAAATCATAACTGCCGCCTGAATTAAAAGTATGATACTGTTGAGTATTATATGACCGGTGTCAAGATTAAAGGGTATATATTTTCGAACATTTACTGCACGTATCACGAAAACTATAAAATAACTCGCCGCAGTAGCCACAGCCGCTCCCTGAACACCTAAAGGTGACGGAATAAGCAGAAGATTTAACACTATATTTGTCATAGCGCCTGCAGTCGAAGTTGCAAAAGACAGACCGCTTTTCTTTTTTACTATATATACTGTTCCCAAAAAAGAAACAAACGAGGTGAAAACCATTGAAACCGAAAGCAGGGGCACATATTCCCAAGCACTGTAATATTCACTTGCGGTAAGCATTTTCATAAGGGGTTTTGCAAAGGCTATAACTCCCGAGCCTGCAATAAACATAACCGCCTGAAAAGAACCCCACACTCTTTCAAAAAACTTTGCGTGTTCTTCAGCATTATCTCCCTCTTCGGAAACGGCAGAAAACTGCCACGCTTTCATAAACACACCCGAAACAAGCGTCAGCAAAGTCGGCAGTTTATAAGAAACCGCATAAATACCGTTAGCCTCACTGCTTATAAAACCGTTTACCATATACCTGTCCGAAACGCTGGTTATCCACCAGAAAACGGTGGTAGGAATAAGGGGTATGCTGTATTTAAGCATTGAAACGGTGACGCTTTTCGGTATCTTAAAGGTCATTACCTGCCAGAGTTTTTCCTTTATAACAAGGAATACTGTGCATATAAAATCCGCCGCTGCTACAGACAGCACATAACCCGTAACCCCCATATCGAAAACGGCAAGAAACAGAATATTCAGCGCAATAACAAGGCAAGTGTTGACTATTCCCTGCACCGCAAACAAAACGGTTTTATCAACCGCCCTGATATACTGCGCGCAAAGTGAATGGTAGCTGCAGGTCATGGTGTAAAGCACTATAAGCCAGATATAACCCTTGAAATCACCGAAAAGACCGAGTATCGGCACCGCAACCAAAAACATAAGTGAACCGAGCGTTATAGTAAAAAACGCCGAACTGAAAGTTTCCTTGCGGTTTATATCTTTATCCATCGCAAAGCGGAAAACACCGTCTGTTATGCCGAGCGAGATTATCGGAAACAAAAGGTTTGCTGTCTGGGAAATAAGGTCTGCCGTGGAATAGTCCGACGGGGTGAGATACCCCGTATAAAACCTTACCATAAAGAACACAAGCAGTTTTGAGCCGAATGTTCCCAGACTTATAAGCAAAGTGTTAGATAAAAGTTTTTTGTATTTATTCATAAATTATTTTGTCATCAGTTCGCAAACTAAATTACTGTGCTCTACAGGGTCATCAAGATTAGTGCCGCCTATAAGGCAAGCCTCACCGTAAAGCAGTTTTGCATACTTTTTAAGGGTTTCGGTGTCATCCTTGTAAAGGTTTTTGAGTTTTTCAGCAATAGGATGAGCCGCATTTATCTCAAGCACCAACTGAGCCTTTACCTTATTATCTGCCACTGTAGGCATTGAATTCAGAGTTTTTTCCATTTCGAGCGAAATTCCGCCCTCACTTGTAAGGCAAACAGGATGCTTTTTGAGTTTGTTTGTGAAACGGACTGCATTTATCTTATCTCCAACGCTTTCTTTCATAAGCGTGAACATATCTTTTGCGGCTTCGTTTTCACTTTCAAGTGCTTTTTTCTCATCTTCGGTGTCGAGGTCGAGTTTATCGTCACAAATATTCATAAATTTCTTGCCGTTGTACTCGCCTAACATCATAAGAGCAAATTCGTCTACATTTTCGGTAAGATAAAGAATTTCATAACCCTTTTCTTTAACCGCATCGGTCTGGGGGAGCATCTCTATCTTTTCATCAGTCTCACCGCAAGCATAGTAGATAGTATCCCTCTCGCCCATTCTTTCGGTATATTCTTTAAGAGTTACATATTTTTTATCAAGCGAAGAACGGAATATAAGCAAATCTTTAAGGATATCCTTATGAGCGCCGTAATCATTGTAAATTCCGAATTTAAGTTGGATACCGAAAGCCTTGAAGAATTCTTCATAAAGGTCGCGGTCTGCACTTAGCATTTTTTCGAGTTCGCCCTTGATTTTCTTCTCTAATGTTTTTGCAATAAGTTTTAACTGACCGTCATGCTGGAGCATTTCACGGGAGATATTTAAAGATAAATCCTCGCTGTCAACAAGACCTTTCACAAAACTGAAATAATCGGGCAGTAAATCGGCGCACTTATCCATAATAAGCACACCCTTGCAGTAAAGCTGAAGTCCCTTTTCAAATTCCTTTGTGTAATAATCAAAAGGTGGTTTTTTAGGGATATAAAGCAGGGCGTTATAGGTAGCCTGTCCCTCTGTTTTGTAATGAACAACCCTTGCAGGGTCATTGAAATCATAAAACTTTTCTTTGTAGAAATTATTGTAATCCTCGTCAGAAAGTTCTGTTTTAGCCTTTTTCCAGAGAGGTACCATACTGTTTAAAGTTCTGAGTTCGGTAACATCTTTGTATTCGGGAGTTTTACCGTCCGCAGTATCGACAGGCTCTTTGGTGGTGAACTCCATCTTGATAGGATGACGGATATAGTCAGAATATTTCTTAACCAGAGCGCTTATTCTGTACTGGTCGAGGAACTCGTCGTAATTTTCGTCCTCAGCATTATCCTTTATATGCAGAGTAACAACTGTTCCGACACTTTGCTTGTCGCACTCTGAAACAGAATAACCCTCTGCTCCTTTAGACTTCCAACAAAAAGCCTTGTCCGAACCGAAAGCACGGCTTTCAACCGTTACATTGTCACTCACCATAAACGCTGAATAAAATCCCACACCGAACTGACCGATTATATCAACATTCTCGGTCTTTTCGTTTTCCTGCTTGAAATTGAAAGAACCTGATTTTGCTATTGTACCGAGGTTTTTGTCAAGTTCTTCCTCGGTCATACCGCAACCGTTGTCTGTGATTTTAAGGATACGGTTTTCCTTATCAATATCTATTCTTATCTCAAAATCCTCTGCCTTTGTTCCAACGCTGTTATCTGTAAGCGATTTGAAATAAAGTTTGTCAATAGCATCGCTTGCGTTTGAAATAAGTTCTCTTAAAAATATTTCCTTATGGGTATAGATTGAATTTATCATCATATCCATAAGTTTTTTTGATTCCGATTTAAACTGTTTCATTTTTTTAGTCCGCCTTTACACTGATGTTAACCAAGTTTGTACCCCGACAGTAAAATCCATAAATATTCCTACCGGTACAAGCCCGAAACAATGATTTTAAAAATTAAATATAACTGCAAAGTATTTCTGCCTTGCCTTCAAGTTTTACTTTAAATCCTGCAGGAACAAAAACACTGTCGCCCTTATTTATATCCATTCTACCGTCATCCCAGCAAAGATTTGCTTTTCCCTCAAGGCACAACAGAGATACAAAGTTTTCTTCCATACCAACTGTAAACTCGCCGTTTAAATCAAGTTTATCGGCAGAGAAAAATTCACAAGAGGCAAGATTTCTCACCTCATTATCCTCAACTTTTGTGATTTCTCCTACCTGTCCGTAAGGCATAGAAGGTTTCTCGCATTTTGTCACATCAACCGCTTTTTCAATATGGAGCGGTCTGGGTTTTCCGTCAGCACCGAGTCTTCCGTAGTCAGAGACACGGTAGGTAGTATTGGAATTCTGCTGAACTTCGGCAATAAGAATTCCTTTGCCTATTGCGTGCAAAGTTCCCGCACCGATAAAGAAAACATCCCCCTTGTGAACAGGGACAAAATTGCAGACATCAGTCAGCGTATTGTCCTTAATTCTATTTTCAAATTCTTCTTTTGAAATGTTCTCTTTAAAACCGTAAATAAGTTCTGCTCCGTCATCACAGTCCACAACATACCACATTTCGGTTTTGCCGTATTCACCCTCATTTTCGAGCGCATAAGCATCATCCGGATGCACCTGAACCGAGAGTTTATCCCTTGCATCAATAAGTTTTATGAGAAGCGGAAAATACGGAAACTTTTCCGAATTTTTGCCGAGCGCCTTTTCACCCCAGAGATCTAAAACCTCAGGCAATGTCTTTCCTTGCATATAGCCGTTTTTAACAACCGATGCGCCATCTTTATGGCAGGAAAGCACCCAGCCTTCAGCTGCTATTTCGGTTTCACATTCATATTTATATTCTTCTTTAAGTCTTGTTCCTCCCCAAAGATAATCTTTTACAGCAGGTTTCAATAATAAAGGATACATAATACTCCCCCTTTTAACTTATCTATAATACTACATTTTCTGTATTTTTGCAAGAAGATAAACAAATTAAAAATAAATATAACGTTTTGGCTATGCCAAAACGTTATATAATTTGTTTTACAAGGTGAAACACCTTTTTATTATTTATTATTTTATTATTTAGCGGTTTCTTATAGCATCTATAGGTTTCTTGGATGCAATTCGTTTTACAGGCAGGAAACTTGCCACAAACGCAACTAAAATGCTGACGGCAAGGAGTAGAACTATCTGCCTTAAATCAAATGTGAGTACCGTTATGAGAATACCCACCTCGTGACGGATGATATAGTTTATAAGGGTTGTCACAGCGAAAACACCCAAAGCGGAGAGCACAAAGTTTATCATAGCGATAATAAAACTTTCTGCAAAGAAGATTCTGAAAACATCGTTACTGCGGGAACCTATTGCCCTGAGTATTCCGATTTCCTGCTTTTTATAAGAAATACTTATAGCAATAAAGTTCGAAAGCATAAGCGCTGCAAATGCCGCAAATCCGATACCTATATAAAGGAAGATAAGCGAAAACTCATTAAGCATTTCATTTACCATATCAAGTTCGTAAGTCACAGAGGTTTGAATCTGGTATCTTACATCGCTATCCTCACGGTAACAGTATTTAACAAGTTTCTGAATATTTTCTCTGCCCTCGGGCATAGCACCTACGCAGAATTGATAATAACTGTCGCTGCCGTCGGTTAGTTTTGAAAACTTTTCTTCTGAAACAACCAATGCCCTGCGGATATCTGATTTATAATTTTCGGCATAGGTATCAATAACACCTACTATTTTATAGCCCTCAAGCGGGGTATCTTCCGAAGCACTGTAGAGATACTCCCAGCCCGAAAGCGTAGTGCCTTTGGCTTTAAGGTATGCCGCATAATCTATGAAACCGTATTCATTGGCAAAATCGTTTATAGTATCGGTATAATCCCCTATAACATCGGAAGTGACGATAACTTCCTTTTCGCCGAGAGTGGTTTTAGCACCGTCAAGCCAGATAATATCTTTTTGAGGTATATCCGAAAGTTTCGCAAGATACTCGCCGTATACATCGTAGTTATCATTATAGAAATTAAGATGTCCCTCGGTTATTCTTGATACTTTAGGTCGGTTTGCTATGAGTTTGTCAACATATCCGTCGCCGGTCATAATAAGTCCTGCATAGGAATATCTGACAGCAAAATCAAACTCGCTGAAAAGCACATAATCCACAAGTTGCTCGGCTTCTTCCTTGTGCTCTTTTTCTTCGATAAGACTGGAATATCGCTCAAGGTCGAAATTAGTGTCTATAACTGCGGTTACAGTAAAATCTGTATTGGCAAGATTCAAGGTTTTGCCGATAATATCAGAATAACCGTTTACCGCCTGATAGGTGTATTTTCCGTCTTTAGACGGTGTTTGCAATACTTTATTTGCATATCCTGCTTTTTTGAATATTTCAAAAGTATATTCGCTTATTGCAATTTCATTCTTAGCACCGTCAGGCAGAGTTCCTGCAAGGATTTTAAATCCCATATCCTCTATTACCGACTGATTTATATCTGCAAAACCTGTGAAATAAGTATTGTAGATATTAAATTCACTTTTGGTAAGTTCAATATCGGGATTTATATATCGCTCAAAACTAAGGTCGGCTTCGAGTGGCGAGAACACACCGTGCATTTTAACACCTGTGTTTTTCTCAATATCTGCAAGGTCTGAATCGGAGAGGCTATACCCGTAATCTCTCCAATATGCGTTATTACCTTCGCCCACAAGTTTTGATTTGGCTGTGGGGACATATTTAACCTCTGAATCAACAAGCGAATTTGTGCAGGTTTTTATGTGATTATAAGCCCCGAAAGTATCAGAAAGTCCGAACAGCCCGAAAGCAACGCAGGAAAGAAGTATTGTAATAACAAGTCTGATCTTTTTGTGACCGAGACTGCTCGCACCTATTTTAAAGGCATTTTTGAGGGGCAGTTTTGATTTTATAAGTTTAAAACTACTGCCGTCCTGCGATTTAATTTTACTGACATCTGTGTTTATAAATCTTTTAAAACCTGTTTTCTTGGCAGAAACAGTGATATCGAGTTCCTGCGACTGCAAACTGTCAATATAACGGTTAATGGCAATACGGTCTTCTTCGGTTATATGATAACCGCCTGCAACGGTTACGGTGTTGCCGTTATAAACAATCGGCTCCTCAGCGGACTGCTCTGTCGGGTCATATTCAACATCGCTTATAACCCTGCCGTCGGAAAGTTCGATAATTCTGTCAGCATACTGCTCGGCAAATTCGCGGTCGTGAGAAACAACTATAACAAGTTTTTCATTGGATAATTTTTTAAGGGTGTCAAAAATGGCTTTGCCTGTATTAGAGTCAAGCGCACCCGAAGGCTCATCAGCCATAATAATCTGCGGATTTTTAACAAGTGCTCTCGCTATTGCAACACGCTGTTTTTGTCCGCCGGAGAGTTCATTCGGTTTGCGGTTTGCATAGCCTTCAAGGTCAACCTCTTTTAAAATGCGGTTTACCTCTTCATCGCTTGCCTTGCGGTTTTGCAGTTCTATTGCAAGAGCAATATTAGCGCCCACAGAAAAACCGTCAAGAATATTGTATTCCTGAAAAATAAAACCTACATAGGTGTTACGGTAGGAATCGAAATGCTTTTGTTTGAATTTTTTTGAGGAAACGCCTTTTATAATTATTTCGCCCTCATTATAAACATCAAGACCGCCAAGCACATTAAGGAGTGTGGATTTACCGCTACCCGACTTTCCGAGCAGGAAAACCATTCCCTTTTCGGGGAATTTGAGAGTCACCTTATCCAGCGCTTTTACAGGTACGCCCTTTTTGGGTTTATAAATCTTGACTAAATCTTTCGTTTCTAACATTTTAAGCACCCTTTCTGTGGGAAGATATGAATTTAAAAATCAACCAGCCGATAAAACTGATTATAAGTGTTATTATGAAAACTATGATTGCCATAATATATTTTTCTGTGCCCAGAGCATCTCCGCCGAGGGTTGAAGTTATGACCGACGGCAATCTCACTACAGCAGACAGCCACAGCATATAAGAAAGTTTCATATCGGTAAGCCCTGCAAAGTAGGTTATAAGGTCTTTCGGAGTGCCGGGCAGGAAAAAGAGCAGAAAAATTACAAAATCCCGCTTTTTACTTTTTTGCAGAAATTTAAGCGAACTGATTTTTTCGCGGCTGAAAAATATTTCCACAAGCATCACCCCGAATTTTCTGACAAGCGAAAACACAACCAGACTTCCGAATGTTACACCGATAACTGTGAGCAAAGTTCCCTCTATTGCACCAAAAGCATAACCTGCTCCTATTTCGAGCGGTTCTCCGGGGACTAATGCTATCACCACCTGAAACATAACCATACCTATAAAAGCAATTTTGCTCCAGATACCGCCGTTTTCCACCCAGACTCGGAATTTTTCGGGTTCTGAGACAAACTCAATTATCGGTCTTCCTATATACCACGAAACCGCTGCGCAGAAAAGCAAAAACAAAACCGTTGCAGAGGCACCTATTATTCTCTTTTGTCTGAGGGTAAGACCTTGGTCTTTAATCTTCATATTCCTCAAGTTTCTCCCTGACATCATTTTTGAGTTGTTCCCATGCATCTTCGTTTTCCACATAATACTTGGGACAGATTTTTCCTGTAATATCATAATGCCTTATAACATCATTTTCGTCAAGTGAAAAATTATTACAAATCCATGCAGTTAACTTCACAACCGAGTTATATGTATCTTCATTATATTTTCCGCTCTTGTCAGGATGGCAGACTTCTATGGATATTGTATCCCTGTTTCGGTCATTGCTCGCAGCCGACATTTCATACATCGGCACACACTGAATTATCTCACCCTCAAGCCCTACAACAAAGTGGGAACTGACCGTTGTGGTTTTGTTGTTGAAATAATCCCTGTTGTTCTGGGCGGTGGTTTTCGGGTTGCCGACATAATGAATTACCACATTATTTATATCGGCGAGATTTTTACCCGTCCTTGCTGTGGTATGAAAAGATATAAGTTGCGACTCTATCCAATCGGGGATTTCGAGTTCTTTTGCAATGGCAACTTTCTTAGAAACATTTTTACCGAAAGGTGTTGGAATAAAACCTTCATCAAACTTTTCAGGCGCGATAAGGCTGTAAATTCCTATTCCTGCGGTTATAAGCGCAGTTGTCACCACGGCTGTTATTACAGCAAACAGTATTCTTCTTATAATTATCTGTCTTCGCCGCTTTTTCCGTCTGGCACTATACACCGCCTGACGGTTGTAATTATATCCTTGCATTTTAACATCCTTTCGAATATAAATTATTGTTTAGCGGCTCGCCGCTAAACAATAATTAGTGAATAGTGAATAGTGAATAATGAAAAGTGAATAGTTAATGTGTTTTTGCATAGCAAAAACAAATATAAAATCGTTCCGCAAAGCGGAACACCGAAATTATTCATTATTCATCATTCATTTTTCATTCGAACCGAAGGTTCGCTAAACAATAATTTACATTTCCTCAAATTCCACAGTCACTTTAAATAAATCTCCGTCGACATTCAGTTCCAGACTTCCGTTTTGCAATTCAACAAGGCTTCTTGCAATGGAAAGTCCCAAACCGCTGCCCTCTGTATTACGGGAAGTATCTCCCCTGACAAAACGCTCCATCAGTTCTTCTGCCGACACATTTAGCTGAAACTTTGAAATATTTCTGAAAGTTATATATACTTTACCGTTATTCCTTATTATATCAAGATAAACCCGAGTGCCGCCGAGTGCATATTTGCAGACATTGCTGAGAAGATTATCAAAAACTCTCCATAAATGCCTGCCGTCTGCCATTATCTTAACAGGGTTTTCGGGCAGATTTAAAACGGGAGTTATGCCTGCTTTTTTAAGTCTGTCCTCAAACTCACCCAAAGCCTGAGTGAGAAGCACACCCGCATCACATACAGCAAGATTCACATTAAGCGTTCCCGAAGATGCTTTTGACGCTTCAACCAAGTCTTCAACCAGCTTTTTAAGTCTTCCTGACTGGCGGTCAAGCACCTCAATATACTGCTTTACAGTTTCGTTTTCACATTCCTCTTTTTTAATAAGGTCAACATAGTTGATTATAGAGGTGAGTGGGGTTTTTATATCGTGAGATACATTGGTTATAAGTTCGGTTTTAAAATGCTCGCTTTTCATTCGCTCGTTAACAGCAACCTGCAAACCCTCATTTATATTATTAAGGCTTACGCAAAATTCCTTGAAATCCCCGAACATATACTGCGTGTCAATTTTGTGGTGCAAATCGCCTTTGGCAATTTTCTCTCCGCCGTCTTTGATTCTCTTTAGAATTATAGCAAGATACAGTACCGCAGAAACAAAAACAATATTGTAAATTATTACAAACCAAAAAATTCTTGAGGGACTATAGTACCAATAGGTATTAAAAATTATAACCAACGCTATAAATTCCAATAACAGAATACCGCAAAGCAGAATAACTGTTTTTTTGATAAGAGACACATTGGAAATGATGTGTTTTATCCAGTTTGAAAACTTGTTTATATATTTTCCAAAAAAGCGCAGAATCATATAAATCAAGGTGTTTTTTATAAGGGTACGGGTCTTTACTCTGGTTGCAAAACTCATTGTATACCCAAGAGCAATAAAATAATCAAGACTTCCGAAAACCACAACCCATAAAACAGCGCTTGCTAAATCATTTGTCCATTCAGCAACAGCCACCACACTGAAAAATCCTATAAACCCAACTGCGGCGGTATAGATATCAAAGGGAAGCAAGTCAAGGTAATTTCGCTTTATAACTCCGCCTTTTATATGCCCTGCCGAGCAATAAAGGAAACAGAGCAGAACTATCAGCAAAACAAGAGACCCCAGCGCTATAAACACCATTGCAAAGCGCATACTGTAACCAATATCAATTATTTTCGCCATAACCGAAAACATATCGCTTTTGGTCATATCCTTTGCAACATAAATTTTCACATCGGCTATGTGGATTTCTTCGCTTTCCCAATATATTTCGCCGTATTTTTCATAACTATATTCCTTATAGTCATAATATCCACTCGAACCCAATGCGATATACGGTTCATTATTATAATTGGTAACAACCTCGCCCGATTCAATATACTTTACCTCATAAAAAACATTTTTATCGCTATAATATTTTTCAATATCATAACCATCATCAAGCAGGATTTCAAGATAATTTGCCTCGCTGTGAGCCATATTGGTGAGAATTTCTTCTTTTACTGCATCAACACCGCTGAAATAAAACTTATAATATCCCATAACCACAGTGAAAATTGCGCTTATCACAAGAATGGCAGCCATTATATAGGACAAAATCACCGCTGTGATTTTAGCGGCTAAACTTTCTCTCAGTTTCACAGGCTACACTCCTTTTTCCATTTTATAGCCGTGCGCCCAGACAACCTTTAAGTACCTCGGCTCGGCAGGATTTATCTCGATCTTTTCTCTGAGATGCCTTATATGCACCGCAACTGTACTTTCAGCGCCGTAGGCTTCATCATTCCATACTTTTCTGTATATTTCTTTAGGAGACATAACTTTTCCGACATTCTGCATCAGAAGTTTTAAAATTTCAAACTCGGTGGGCGTTAAGGAAACAATTTCCCCGTCAACCGTTACCTGTTTTGCGCTGTCATCAAGTTCAATATTCCCCACAACATAATCACTTTTCTGAACTGCGGCATTACCGCCGAGTTGCATATATCTTCTCAGTTGGGAGCGAACTCTTGCTATCACCTCAACGGGATTAAAGGGTTTTGTTATGTAATCGTCCGCACCGACATTAAGCCCCAGTATTTTATCGGTATCTTCACCTTTGGCAGTAAGCAAAATAACAGGAAGATTGGAAGTCTCTCTGAGTTTTACCATTGCGGTTATACCGTCACACTCAGGCATCATAATATCCATCAGCACTAAATGAACTTCGTTTTCGCTTATAACTTTAAGCGCTTCATTTCCGTTATAGGCCTGTAGGGTTTCATAGCCTTCGGCTTCAAGATAAATTTTAAGCGCCGATACAATATCTTTTTCATCATCGCAAATAAGTATTTTATACATCCTTCTCTCCCCTTATGCCTATATTATACAATAAATACATTTAAGAAAAAATGGGTTAAATTATTAAGATTTTTTTAAATTTGCAAACAAAAAGGAGGAAAGCATTAAGCTTACCTCCTTTACTGATTAGTTATATGTGGGTTCTACGATTTTCTTTACCTTGAACTGACCTGTTGCATACTTGTTGATTTCAGCTTTAAGACCTTTAACATAATCTGCAATGGTTTTCTCGTATTCCTCGTCAGCAAGCATGTGTCTTGCGGTAGAATCGAGATTTTCAAGATAATATTCGTCAGCCTTTATATCTTGTTTTACAACCAGAACATAACCGCTCTTATCTTCTTTTTCGATAAGTTTGATTTCGCCTGTAGCCATAGCCTTAACGGTATCGTAATGTTCAGACTCATAAGTAGTTTCTTTAGCACCTAAAATAGTTGCATATTTATCTTTAGGCTCAGCCGGTTTCTCTTCGTCGGTCTTATCTTCGGTGGTTTCTTCTTTTTTCTCTTCTTCGTCTTTTATGTTGTTGTGAGTTTTGTAAATTTCCTCAAAGGTTTTCTTGCCTGCTTTGAGGTCTGCAAGATAACCGTCAAACTTGGTCTTAAGAGCAGTTTTATCAGCATCTTTCATTTCAGATGTGATAGCGCCTTCAAGTACGTTTGCAATTATAAAGTTATCATAAATAGTAGATTTCACTTTATCTTCAGCAAGTGCCTTTTCGCCCTCTTTGCCGTAAAGATGCTCGAAATAAAGTTCAGAATAGTAAGAATCCTTCATAAAGTTGGTATAAGTAGCCTGACCTACGCCGTTGGGCTCATAGTAAGCGCCGTAGCCGTAAGAAGACCAGTAGTAAGAAGCATACATTTCTGCACTTGAAGCAGTTTCTTTATCTATTTCAAGTTTGTTTTCTTTGCAGAGAATCTTATAAGCGGCGATTTCTTTGAGCATTTCTATTGCTCTTTCCTCAACCCACTCTTCATACTTTTTGCCGTCTATCTTCTGAGAATAATAGTCTACCTCTTCTGTAGAAGTGCTATCGCTATCCTCTTTTTCAGCGAGTTTCTCATCAACTTTGGTTTTTGCCTCACCGTCAGCCGACATTAAAGCGCACATATAATAAGCCGATGTGAACTTAACATCACCTACAGTTACTGCAATTTCATCTTTCTTATGGCAACCTGCGAAAGAAAACAGTAAAACTGCAACTAACAGCATTGCCAAAACTCTTTTTAAATTCTTCATATTATACCTCCGAAAAGTACAAGTAATAAATATAACAAACCTATTATATAACATTTAACATAAAATGTCTATAAAAATTTTTTAAAGTGCTTTTGCAAGTTCTGCAACAAGGTCTGCCATCTTCTGACCTTTATTAAGCCGCACTGTATAAACAGGCTTATCGGTGACACTGAGCATAAAGCGGTTTCCAAAATATTCGGATAATTTTGCCATAACCTCAGGTTGAATTGAGTTTATGTGCAGTATAGCCGAATTGGCAGTGCCGGTAATCTCTGCAATTTTTGCATCTGCCGCTTTGTTTCTGAGAATCGCAACATCAATAAGCCCCATAACAGATGCAGGGGGCTCTCCGAAGCGGTCGCAAAGTTCGTCAATAACATCCTCAGCGTCGTCATCATTTCTGATATTTGCAATTCGTTTATAAATACCAAGGCGGGCAGGCAGAGATTCAATATAACTTTCAGGAATATGTGCAGAAACATTGAGGTCAACCGTGCAGGGGATATCATCCTCGATTTCTGCGCCGTTTTCTTCATTTACCGCCTCTGACAAAAGTTTAAGATACATATCATAGCCTACAGATTCCATATTACCGTGCTGGTCACCGCCTAAAATACTGCCCGCTCCCCTGATTTCAAGGTCGCGCATTGCAATTTTAAAGCCTGAGCCGAACTCGGTGTATTCGCGTATAGCCTCAAGCCTTTTTGATGCAACATCCGAAAGTTGACGGTTCTGCGCAAAGCAGAAATAAGCATAAGCCCGTCTTGGAGAGCGACCTACCCTGCCCCTCAACTGATGAAGTTGGCTTAGTCCCATTCGGTCAGCATCCTCAATTATAAGGGTGTTTGCATTAGGAACATCGACACCCGTTTCAATAATTGTAGTGCAGACAAGCAGGTCTATTTCGTGCTCGAGCAGTTGTTTCCAGACATTTGTCAGTTCATCCTCACTCATTTTGCCGTGAGCAATACCGATATTGACATCGGGGAGTTTGGTTTTAAGCCTTGCGGCACACCGCTCAATAGAATCCACTCGGTTATGCAGATAATAAACCTGTCCCCCGCGCCTTATTTCTTTATTTATAGCATCAATTATAACCCCGAAATTATATTCCATAACATAGGTCTGAACAGGATGCCTATCACCCGGTGCTTCGTCAAGAGAAGACATATCCCTCAGCCCCGACATTGCCATATTGAGTGTTCTCGGAATAGGAGTTGCGCTTAGAGTTAAAATATCCACAAAAGGATAGAGTTCTTTAAGCCTTTCTTTCTGGGCAACACCAAAACGCTGTTCCTCGTCAATAATAACAAGACCGATATCCTTAAACTCAACATCTTTTGAGATAAGGCGGTGCGTTCCCACAACCATATCAAGTCTTCCGCATTTAAGGTCGGTTATAATTTTTTCCTGCTGTTTTGGAGGCACAAATCGGTTTAAAAGTTTAACCGTTATGGGCATTTCTCCAAAACGGCGGACAATGGTATTGTAATGCTGCATTGCAAGGATAGTTGTAGGCACTAAAAGGGCGCACTGTTTACCCTCGCTTATACACTTGAATGCCGCTCTTAGTGCCACCTCGGTTTTTCCGAAACCTACATCTCCGCAAAGCAGTCTGTCCATCGGGACTTCCCGCTCCATATCCCGCTTTATCTCGTCAATACAGCGCAGTTGGTCCTCAGTTTCGTCATATTCAAATCTTCTTTCAAAGTCGTTCTGCAAATCGGTATCAGGGCTGAAAGCATACCCTTTGACCGACATTCGCTTTGCATAAAGGGCGGTGAGTTGTTTTGCCATATCGCGGACAGCCTTTTTGACCCTTGTTCTCGTTTTCTGCCATTCGCTGCCGCCGAGACGGTTTAATTTTATACCGCCGTCCTCACTTGCCGCCCCGATATATCGGGATACTAAATCAAGTTGGGTAACGGGTACATATAAAACATCGCTTTTAGCATATTTTATCTTGATATAATCTTTTGTGACACCCTGATTTGTAATTCGGTTTATTCCGTCAAATATACCTATTCCATGCGCCTCGTGAACTACATAGTCGCCCGGTCCGAGTTCATCAAGAGAGCCTATTTCCTGAGCATTTTTAGGTCTTTTTCTTGACTTTTTACCCTCAGATGCAATATATCTGTGGGTGATAACCATAAATTTCTGAGAGGGAATTTCAAATCCGCTTGAAAGTCCGCCTACACTTACTGTAACACCGCTTAAAATTTCAGAAGGCTTTTCGGAAAAAATAGCATTTACACCCTTTTCGCAAAGTTCCTGTGTCAGCACTTTTGCGGCG